>NZ_FXTX01000022.1 GCF_900182795.1 Venenivibrio stagnispumantis | reverse complement strand
CGAAAATTATTTTTTTCCTTATTTTTTGGTTATTTTTAAAGTCAGTTTTAGAAACAAGGAAAATCAACTATTTGGGATTTTTCAAACAGCCTCATGGTATATCTTGACAAATACTCTAAAAGGCTTTACATTTATACACTATGAAGAAAAAAAGGAATATCTCTAAGAGAAGTTCTCTTGGAGAGATAATACCATACACATCAAAAAAGAAAGTCCTTCAAATATTGGTAAAAAGGTATTTAGAGAGATACAAAGGGTGTAATAGTGCTCCCTGTGAATTACTGAGAAATAATCCTTACTATAGGGATTATATCAGTAATTCCAAACCCCTGATGTGATGTGTGTGGAATAAATGTCTATAAAAGGGGGAACTATTATAATCCGAGTTCGGAAATTTAGAAAAAATTTGAAATTCTTAAATTTTATTAATAGGTGGTAAAAATAAAGATTTTTCACAACTGAAAGGATTATCCAATGGATATTTGGCTATTGATGATATAGAGATAGGACTTGATAAAAATATCCCTTTATGGCTATTTGGTTTTATTTATTAACCTTTACATTCCTGGTAATCTTGGAATTTTGCCCAGTTTAGAGAGTTTGTAATATATACCCCAGCCTTTTTTCATCCAGTGGCCTATTATTGGTAAAGGAATCAACATTGCTCTTTTATCATCTCTGTATGCAAGACCACCACCATTGCCCATATCCATTAAACACATAATATTTATATGCTCTACGTAGCTTTTTGGTTCTCCTTTTTCCAGTCCTTCTTTTAAGGCTATATTAAAGGCTACATTTCTTGCCATAACTTCTGCTAAATGTCCTTGTTTTGCTTTCCATGATGGGCCTTCTATTGAAGCCACATCTCCTATCGCATAAATATTTTGAGTTCCTTCTACTTGATTATATTTATCTATTTTTATAAATCCGGCTTCTGTTTTTGGTAAATCTCCTTCTTTTACTGCCGGATGACCATCTCCTGCCGGCACAAAACAGATTAAATCTGCATTTTGTTTTGACCCATCTTCAAAAATTATTCCATCTAAGACAAACTCTTCTATCTTTTTTCCGGTTATTGATTTTATATTTAATCTTTTAAACATCATATCCATCATTTTTAAAGCTTTTTCTCCAAGTCTTTCCCCCGGTCTTGGCATTGGTGCAAAAAATACAAGTTCAAAATTATCCCTAATTCCTTTTTTTCTAAGGTAATAATCTACATTAAATAATAGTTCAAAAACAGGTCCTCCTCTTACAGATTCCGGTGCTTGAGGATTACCTCCAAATCCAAATGCCAATATTCCTTTTCCTTTGTTTATAATCTCATCTAACTTTTCCGAATATCTTAATGTTTCTTCCGGATTTGAACATATTGAGTATGTATATTCAATCCCTTTATGTTTCTTTTTTATCTGACCGGTAGCAATAACTAAATAATCAAAATCATTTCTTATTGTTTCATCTTCCAGATGAAAGCTGTCTTTATTTATTTTTTTAACTTTCCCTTTTGTAAATTTAAATCCGTGGGCTTTTGCAAGCTCTTCTATGGGAATAATAACATCTTCAAATCTTTTTTCTTTTGTCGGTATCCATATAGAGATAGGATATATATAGAGATAATCTCTATCAGATATTAACTCAACATCAAATTTATATTTTCTTAAAAAGATTGCTGCTTCTACTCCGGCTATTCCACCACCTAAAATTATTATCTTCTTCATTTTTTTCCTCCGGATTAATAAGTTTAATAATTATATTATAGTTAGTATTTACTAACTTTGCAAATTTTGGAAATTGAATAAATTTGGATTATAATTTTGTTTAAAAAAGATGAAGATAATGAATATGCAAGATTTATTAGGGCAATACAAGATAGATGTTAAATATGTAAAGGATTTTATAGATAATGACCCTGTTGAAATCCAAGAACTATTTTATAGAAGAGATGAGATATTAAAAAATTTTGATAATCTTACTTGGAAAGAAATTAAAGAATTTTTAAGTATAGAGAAAGAACTCTCTAAATATTTAAAGAAAATTAAACAGAAATATCCCCTTCTTTATGAAAAAATTGTAGAGCCTCAGAATGAATATTTGAAAACTAAATTAATTGATATCTTTGTTACCTTTTGAAATCTCTTCTTGTTTTTTAATTATAGCCGTATACACAAGGCTATTTTTTTCATTATTCATACTATAAAATCTTTCTGATAAACCAAATAAAAGAATATATAAAGGAAGTATTGCATCCCACATTCCACTAAATATTCCACCTATTAAAAAATAAGTTGGAAAAACTGCAAAAGACCATGCTATAAAATTTTGTAAATCATTTATTTTTATAGTTAATATAAATTTAAAATACAAATACATAAATAATAAAATTCCGAATAATCCTATTAATCCTTTTTGTATGAGTTCTGAAATTAAAAAGATAGATTCATAAGTTCTACCAACAGGTGAAGGTGGTTCAAGATAGTAACCGGAGTTATAACCATGTCCTATTAGTAATGGCAAGAAATCCCTATTTTTTATATCTTTTTCAATAACTTCTATTCCCTTTTTTCCTATTTCCCATCTTGCAGAAGAAAATTCATTTAACTCTTCCTGAGTTAATGTTTTATCAAAAGTAATTATTCTAAACATTATCTGATATTTTGGAAATTTATAAAAGGCATAAATATTACCGGCTACAAATAATATTAAAACACTACTTAAAACAGCTATTATAAATTTTCTGTTTATATTCGCTAATCGCAGTAGTTTTACAAGGGTTATTAGATAAATAAATATAATTCCCAAAATAGGATTTCTTTTTCCTGTTAAAAATACAAATCCGGTAAATATGATAAACAAAGCAAAATATATAACTTTAAATTTTTTATCCTTTTCTATTAGAAACATAATAAAGGCAGATATACTACCGAGGGCAAAAATAATACCTACTTCAAAAACCCCACCCCATATAGGCTTTTCTACTTTTAAAACAAAATAGTTATAAAAAGTTACCACTGCTTCAATACTACAAAATATAATAACCAATGTATTTAATTTTTTAAAAAGCTCTGTAGTCGGATTAAAAATATCTTTCATAAAGTAGCTTATAAAAAAGAAATTTTGATTTAAAACTCCGGATAAATCTTTTAATTTACCATATATCAAAGTAGAAGCAATAGATGGCACCATTATGGTAAACAATGGAACTGTTAAAACTCCTCTTGGCTTTATTTCTTTTTTTGCTACTAAATATAACTCCCATATTAAAAATAAAATTATAAATATCTCAAATAAAGAGATAGATATATAAGCAGATGCAAGAAGAATAATAAGAATATTCTCTTTCTTTTTAATACTTTCCATTTATATCTCCTGCATTTTTTTGTTTCTAAACTATAAAGGCTGAAAATTAAAGAAAATTTTAACATACTTTTTCCTTTTTATTTGTGTTATACTATGAAAATAAATAAAGAGGTGAAAAAATGGAGACAGTATTTCTTGGAATAATAGCTTTTTGTATGGTTATTCTTACTTTTCTTGCTTTTGTTATATCTATAGCTTTAATTTTTGTATTAATAGCTTTGGTTGGTGTTTTAAAGACATTAAAATCTTTATTAGAAGAACTTAAACTTGATTATAAAGCATATTCTCCGAAAGTATTAAGATTAATAGAAAATTTAGAAAATACCACTTCATTGTTTAGTTTATTTTCAATTTTTAGAAAGAGGAGTACAAAATGAAAAAAGATAGTATTTGGTTTATATTTGGTTTTATTTCCGGATTTATACTAACCTTACTTGGGATGATTAAAAAAAATAAAAAATTAAAAAAGGTTGAAAAAAAGGAAGATGAGTATATACTTAAAGTAGAGGAAAATTTAAAAAAATTAGAAAAGATTTTAAATCAAAATTTAAAAGGAGGAAACAAATAATGAACAAAAAAGTAGTTTTAGTTGCGATTGGAACATTGCTTGGAGCAGTTGGGGCTTATGTGGCTTACAACAAAAGAGAAGAAATTTTGGCAAAATTACAGCAACTTCAAGAAAGCTTAAAAGAAGCTGAGATAACAGAAAAAGCAAAAGCTACAATTCATGAAATTGCAGAAAAGCTCTCTAACTTGATTAAAAGAAGTGATACCTTAACTGCTGAAGAGAAAGAAAAAGAATTAAAAGAAATAGAAGAAAAAATAGGAAAGTTGGAAGAAGCTGTTAAAGCTGAATAAATTATTATATTTTCTGACTCCGGTTTATTTTTCTATTAAAGATTATTTTGTAAAAAATATAGGATACCATTCAGCCTCGGTATCCTTTTACTTTTTAATGTCTCTTATTCCTCTTTTGTTTTTTATAATCCATACTACTTCTTTAATAGCATATAATCATATTAAACAAGTTATTGAGTATTTATATATTTTATTTCCGGAGCAAGTTTATAATTTTGTAAATCTTATCGTAGATATTTCCATGAAAAACAAAAGTTTTGGAGTTATTTCTTTAATTTTATCTATCTATTTTTCAAAAGATTTTTTCTTTTCATTACAGGATGCCATTAATTTTACTTTTGAAGATAGAAAAATTGAAGCTAAGAAAAAAAGATTAGTCGTTATATTATCTCTACCTTTCTTAACTTTTTTGATAATTTTATTTATATTAATTCAGCTTATATTTATGTTTATAATTAATTTTTTTAAAGATTTTTCAATATTTTCTTTTATTGCAGAATATATTACTTTAATTCAAAAGATATCATTAATTTTTGAGTTTATTGCCGTATTTTTCTTAATGTTTTCTATTTATTATTTTTTACTGCCTTTTAATAATTTATCAAAATATCAAATAGGATTGGTATCTTCATTTATTACAATTTTAATTCAGATTATTAAATATATTTTTAACCTTTATCTATCTTATGTCTCCCATATAAATTCTGTTTATGTAGCAGCCGGTGGAATATTTGCATTTTTAATATGGATTAAATTAAACTTTGATGTTATTTTGATAGGTTCAAGAATATTATTTTATATAGATAATCAAAATCTTCCAAGCTCTAAATAAATATCCGTATCTATCTTTTTTATAAGATTTATATTTAATAACTTTGCATCTTTTATATCAAGAATATCCAGTTTTCCGATAGATGATATTCCATCTTCTCCTACGATTTTTGGAGCTATAAATACTGATATTTTGTCGTATAGTTGATTTTTTATAAATTGGGTAATTAAATCTTTGCCACCTTCAACAAGAAGATGAATAACCTGTTCTTCTTCTGCTAATATTTTCAATATTTCTTTTAAATCTAATCTTTCTTCTTTTTCTTCAAGTTGATAGATTTTTATATTTTTTTCTCTTAATTTTTCTATTTTTGATTTATCTGCATTTTTTGAACAAAATAAAATTGTTTGGGCTTCTTGATTAAATATATTAAAATCTATTGGAGTTTTTATATATCTATCAATCAGAATTCTTTTTGGTTGTTTTTTGGATTTTATATATCTAATTGTTAAAGATGGATTGTCTTTTAATGCTGTATTTACTCCTACCATTACTGCAGATGCTTCAAGTCTTAACTTATGGGCAAATTTTCTTGATTTTTCGGAAGTTATCCATTTTGAGCTACCGATTTTTGTGGCTATTTTTCCATCTATGGTTTGGGCTATTTTAAGATGGATAAATGGTCTTTTTTCTGTAATATATACAAAAAAATCTTCATTTAATTTTTTTGCTTCTTCTTGAAGAATACCGATTTTTGTTTCAATTCCTGCTTTTTTTAAAATTTCTATTCCTTGTCCTGCAACTAATGGATTTGGGTCTAATGTGGCTACTACTACTTTTTTTATTCCTTCTTCTATGATTGCATTTGTGCAAGGCGGTGTTCTTCCATAATGACAACACGGCTCAAGGGTTACATACATTGTTGAGCCTTTTATATCATAGCCTTTTTCTTTTGCATCTTTGATTGCTTCCCTTTCTGCATGAGGCATACCTGCTTTTTTGTGGTATCCTTCTCCTATTATCTTTCCATCTTTTACAATAACAGCTCCAACAGCCGGATTTGGATGGGTATATCCCTTGCCTTTTTTGGCAAGTTGTAAAGCTCTTTTCATATACTTGATATCTTCATTCATCTTTTTTATCCTCTAAGATTTTTCTTATTTTTGCTCTGATTTTTATTTTAACTGCCTTTTTTATATTAATATTTCTAAAATTTATACCACTTTCTTTAAGTTCCTTTATTGCCTGTTTTATGAATTTTTCTTTTTCTTCTTTTTTTAGATTTTTCCAATATTTATAAATATCTTTTTCTTCATATTTTTCTTTTTTTTCTATTATTTCTATAATTTCCGGCTTTGTTTCTGTTTTCGGTAGATATTTTTGTAAATTTTCCTTAATTCTTTTATCTACTTCAAATATTGATACTTTATTTTTTTTATTTATAGGGGCAATAATATATTCTTCATCAAATGCTTTTATTATGGCTTCTACCGGAATATTTTGTTCATACCAATTATTTATAATATGGATTTCCCTTGGTGAGAAAGAAGGTTTATTTAATTTTCCTAAAATATATCCTGATATTTTTTGTATAAACTCATTTTTATCCATGTTAAAATTTTAGCATAAATTAAATTTGGAGAGAAAGATATGAAACCAAAAGTCTTATCGCCATTAATGCCGGAAGTTTTTAAAATAAAGAAATTACTAAGGCATTTAAATTTAAATACTGTTTGTGAAGAGGCTTCCTGTCCTAATATTGGAGAATGTTTTTCTAAGAAAACTGCAACATTTATGATTATGGGAGATATATGCACCAGAAACTGCCCTTATTGTAATGTATCCCATGGAAAGCCTATGCCCCTTGATGAGAAAGAACCGGAAAATATAGCAAAGGCAGTAAATATTCTTGGGCTTAAATATGTGGTTATTACTTCTGTTGATAGAGATGACTTAAAAGATGGTGGTGCTTCCCATTTTGCAAAAGTGATACAAAAAACTAAAGAGTATAATCAAGATGTAAAAATAGAGGTTTTAATACCGGATTTTAAAGGCAGTATTGAAGCTTTAAAGATTGTGATAGATGCAAAGCCTGATGTTATAAACCATAATATAGAAACGGTTCTATCTTTATATAAGAAAGTTAGACCACAGGGAAATTATCAAAGGTCTTTGGAGCTTTTAAAAAATATTAAGGATATAAATGATACTATTATTACAAAATCAGGTTTAATGGTTGGTCTTGGTGAAGAGAAAGAGGAAATTATTCAGGTTATGCAAGATTTGAGGAATGTTAATTGTGATATTCTTACCATAGGTCAGTATTTACAACCATCAAAAAATCATTTACCGGTAAGTAGATATCTATCGGATGAAGAATTTGAAGAGTTTAGATATATAGGTGAAAAACTTGGATTTAAAGAAATATATAGTGGAAAATTGGTGAGAAGTTCTTATCATGCCGGAGAAATTTATAAGAAAATTGTATAAAAATATATTGACATATCAACTATAAAACTTATTTTTATCTTAAAAGATTATTTTTAAAAGGTGAAAGATATGAAAATAAAAATATTAAAAGATGACCCTTCCGGAAATTTTTTAAATATAAAAGCAAAAACAGAACTTAATGTGGTTGTGAATATTATAAACAATGCAGTATATATAATAAATTTTTCTATCTTTAGAACTCCATTCTTCTTTTTCTTTTAAAGAATTTTTTATTAGATACAAAAAATGTAAGATGATTAAGTAATTCCTTAATATCTACAAGCAACCATTCTTCTGAAGATGACAAATTCTCTTTATCTAATAATTTTTGATATTCCGGTAAAATTTGTTCCAATATATCATTTACAATATATAAATTCGCCCTTGCAAACTCAACAATTTCATCATTTGTTTTTTCTTTATCTATAGATTTTTCCCATAATTTATTTAAAATAATCAACGTATTTAAATCTTTTGATATTTTTTCTGAAATAGGCATAGCTGATATAACCTCTCTTTAATTATTTTCGTATTTAATTTAAGTCGTTATTAAGAAAATTTCAAATTATTATCTGTGGATAACTCATATTTTAAAGTTTTAATATGAAAATCAATAACTTGACCGATATTTCATAAAATAATAACGATTTTATCATATACTTATACTTGTGGATAACTTTTAAAACTATATTGAGATAAAAATAAATATAAAAATTCTAATTTCAACATATACTTAATTATATCAATGAGAAAATATATTTTTATATAAAATTCCGCATTATCAAGTACTTAAAAGGTTGTGGATAACTTTTAATTTTAAGCAAGTTATTGAAAAATTAATATTTTTCTTAATTTAAAGTTATATTAAGTTATTGAAAAATTCAATTTTTTAAGGTTGTGGATAATTTATATTAAGTATTGATACAAAATTATTATTAAAATATTCAATTTTATAAATTATTTACAAAATTTATGATATTATATATTTATTTAATAAAATTGCTTTATCAAATATTTAACTTACTTGTGGATAACTCAATTTCATATATAAGTTATTGAAAAATTGAGATTTTTAAATATATAAAATCATATAAATTATTGAAAAATCTAATTTTTTAAATTATCCACAGGCTATAATGTTAAATAAGTTATTGAAAAATTATATATCACTACTTACAAGATATTGATATTATATAATTTTCAGTTATCCACAAGCTTTATTGTTTTGTAAGTTATTGAAAAATAATACCTTATTGCATATAAGTTATTGAAAAACATATTTTTTTTAGTTATCCACAGGTTTTTTAAAAGTTATCCACAGGATTAAGTTATTGAAAATTCCGATATTATTTTTAGATATAACGCTTAATTTATTGAAAAATACTACTTTTTAGAAAAACCAAGTTATCCACAGGTTTAAGTTATTGATAAAACTAAAAAACGGCTCATTTTTATCAAGTTATCCACAGGCTATTATTATTATTTATTATTATTTTATTTTTAAAAATATATTAAAATAATAATTATGAAGAAAAAAATTATTTTAATAGATGGCTCTTCTTATATGTATAGGGCTTTTTATGCGTTGCCGCCGCTTACTTCGCCAAAAGGCGAGCCAACCGGTGCTATTTATGGTTTTTATAGAATGATTTCTAAGCTTATTTCTAATTTAAATCCGGAATATATTGCTGTAGTGTTTGATTTACCCGGACAAACAACAAGACATAAAGAGTTTAAAGAATATAAAGCCACAAGAAAAGAAACTCCCAACGATTTAGTGGTTCAGATACCGAAAATAAAAAAGTTTCTCCAATTATGGGGTATTCCTATTATAGAAAAACAAGGATATGAAGCTGATGATATTATAGCAACTTTGGCTAAAAAGGCTGAAAAAGAAGGTTTTGAAGTTATTGTTGTTTCGCCAGATAAAGATATGATACAACTCATAGATGAAAATATAAAATTGCTTAATCCTATATCAGAAACGTTCTTAGATAGAGAAAAAGTTAAAGAAAAATATGGTATTTATCCTGAGCAGTTTGAAGATTATCTTGCCATGATTGGAGATAATGTAGATAATATACCGGGTATAAAAGGAGTTGGAGCAAAAACAGCTGCAAAGTTATTAAATGAGTTTGGTAGTTTAGACAATATTTTACAGAATAAAGATAAATTATCCGGTAAATTGAAAGAGATTTTTTATAACCTTGATGAAGAAAGCATCAAAATGTCAAGATATTTAGTAAAACTTCAAACAGATATTGATTTAGATATAGATATTGAAGATTTGAAAAAGAAAAAAACTGATTTTATGGGACTTAAAAACTTTTTGGAAGAACTTGGATTTAAAACAGTTTTAAAAGATTTAGATAAATTTGCAAAAGATGATACTCCGAAACAGAGGTCTTTATTTTAATGATGACAGAAAAAGATATTATTGAGGGATTAAAAAAGCATTTTCCAAATCCAAAAACTGAACTTTTACATAAAAATGGATTTGAATTATTAATAATGGTGATTTTATCGGCTCAAACAACAGATGAAAGGGTAAATAGTGTATATCCAAAATTATTTAGTAAATATCCTACGCCGGAAAGCTTATCAAATGCCGATATTAAAGATTTAGAAGAGATTTTAAAACCGGTGGGATTTTTCAGAAGAAAGGCTAAGTTGATAAAACAAGCCGCAAAAGATTTAATTGAAAAATTTGGTGGAAATATTCCGGATAATATTAAAGATTTAGTTAAAATTGCCGGTGTTGGAAGAAAAACAGCTTCTGTAATCCTTGTAAATTTATATAATAAACCTGCTATTGTTGTTGATACCCATGTTATGAGAGTTACAACAAAAAGATGGAAAATAGCAAAAGGAAAAAATCCTGAGAAAGTAGAAAAAGAGCTATCTAATTTTTTCTCTAAGGAAAATTGGAGCTATATCTCAAATGCTATTGTTTTATTTGGTAGATATATTTGTAAAGCTTTTAAACCAAAATGCAAAGAATGTGCTCTTTTAGATAAATGTCCTTATGAAAAAAAGAATATATGAGGTGATGAAAATGGAAGGTTATGTTATTCCTATAATAGAAAGACTTAAAAGAGAGGAAGGCTCTATTTTAATATTTACCCATGAAAACCCTGATGGTGATGGTATAGGCAGTATGCTTGCTTTATACCAATTTTTAAAAAAGAAAAATAAAAATGTTGTTGCAGCAATGAAAGATAATGTTCCGCATATATATGATTTTTTGCCTTATAATCAAGAGATAAAAAAATTACCTTTGGATAAAACCTTTGATGTAGGAATAATTGTTGATGCTGCCGGTGCTTATAGAGCCGGAGTAGAAATTAAAGCAAAAGAAATCCTTAGAATAGACCATCATATTGGTGGAGTTTTTGAAAGTATTTATGATTATATAAATCCTTATGCTGCAGCAACAACTTATCTGGTTGGAGAAATTCTTAGAAATTGGGATGAAGAAGCTATTGATGCTGATATTGCAACCTGTTTATATGTTGGATTAATGACAGATACCGGTTCATTTAGATATAACAATACAAATGAAAAAACTTTTGAAATGGCTGAATTTTTAGTTAAAAAAGGAGCCAATCCTTCTTATATATCTCATATGGTTTTTGAAAGAAATAGCTTAAATGTTTTAAAACTTCTTCAAAAAACATTATCAACAATAGAGCTTTATGAAGATGGTAAAATAGCAGTTTTAACCGTATTTAGAGATTTCCTTGAAGAAACCGGCACAACAGAAGAAGATACAGAAGGATTTGTTCATTTCGCAAGAGGATTAGATGGGGTAGAAGTTGCAATTATTATGATACAAAGAGAAGATAGAAAAACATGGAGAATATCCATCCGAGGAAAAGGAAAGGTTGATGTCCAAAAAATAGCTAAATGCTTTGGTGGTGGTGGTCATAAAGATGCTGCCGGTTGTAGAGTAATTGGAGATTACCATGAGGTTAAACAAAAATTAATAAATGAAATAGCTACAAATTTATCAAAATATGAAGAATTAGTAGAAGTTAAATAACAACCCAATTTTTGTTTTGATAGGGCAAAAGCCCTATTTTTAATATTGTCCAAACACTCTTTTATAAATATACGGAATATTTATTAAAAATTTATTTATATCAAAGATTTGGTCTATTTCTTCTTTTGATAATCTTGATGTTACTTCCGGATCCTGAAGTATAGCATCTTTAAACATTAAACCCTCTGTATCCCATGCTTTCATTGCATTTCTCTGGACTATATCGTAAGCTTCATCTCTTGATAATTCTTTTTCTACAAGTGCTACAAGCAATTTTGAAGAAAAGAATAATCCCTTAGATTTATCTATATTTTTTCTCATATTTTCCGGATAAACTACTAAATCTTTTAAAACTTTCTTGGTAAGTTCTAAAATATAATCCAATGCAATTGCAGAATCAGGCATAATTACCCTTTCCACAGAAGAATGGGATATATCCCTTTCATGCCATAAAGCAATATCTTCCATTGCAGGAATTGCATTTGCCCTTATTACCCTTGCAAGACCGGTTATTCTCTCACATGTGATAGGATTTTTCTTATGGGGCATAGCAGAAGAGCCTCTCTGTCCTTTTTTGAATGGTTCTTGAGCTTCTAATACTTCTGTTCTTTGTAAATGTCTTATTTCTACGGCTATTTTTTCTAAGGAAGAAGCAGTTATAGCCATAGCTGTCATAAATTCTGCATGTCTATCTCTTTGAATAACCTGATTAGATACAGGCTCCGGTTTTAATCCAAGTTCCTGCAATGTTAATTCTTCAAGCTCAGGAGGGATATTTGAATATGTTCCTACTGCACCAGATATAGCTCCTACCGATACAACTTCTTTTGCATTTTCCAATCTTTTCTTATTTCTTTTCATTTCTTCATACCAAAGGGCAAATTTCAATCCAAAAACCATAGGTTCTGCATGGACACCGTGGGTTCTTCCCATCATTACAGTATCTTTATATTTAAATGCATTCTCTTTTAAAATTTCTAAAAGTTCCTCAACATCTTTTATCAAAATATCTAAACTTTCTCTCATAATTAAAGCTAATGCTGTATCTATTACATCGGAGGAAGTTAAACCAAGATGGATATATCTTCCATTTTCTCCGACCTGCTCAGCAACTGCTGTAACAAAAGCAAGGACATCATGATTATATATCTTATCAAGCTCATGTATTCTTTCTACTGTTTTATCATCTATATGAGTTTTTTCTATTATTTCTTTTAAAGCATCATCCGGAATTTTACCAAGTTTATTCCATGCTTTACATACTGCAATCTCAACATCTAACCATTTTTGAAATTTATTTTTTTCACTCCATATATTCCCCATTCTATCTAAGGTATATCTTTTTATCATCTAAACTCCTCTATTTTAAGTTTTGAAAATATTATATAATAAATTATTAATTTCTTGAAAAGGAGCTGTTATGATAGGAGATTTTATTTTAAAGTATTGGAAATTTTTACTTGGAATTGGAATTGTTATGGCTGTTGGTGGTTTATTTATTCCAAATATTATTTTATCAAAAGTTGTTGAATTTACCGGATTTTCTTTTATTGCAATAACTGCTTATGTTCTTGGATATAAAGTAGCTTCTGATGAGGCTGAAAAACAGATAAAAGCAGAGATAGAAAAATTTGCTAAGCAAGATATTAGATATAAATTTGCAGCTGAGAGGGCAATAAAAAATCTAAAAGCACCTTTGAAAGGGGGTAAATAATGGAAGAGTTTGATGTAGTTATTGGTCTTGAAACTCATGTTCAGATGGCTACAAATACCAAAATGTTTTGTTCTTGTAAAGTAGAGTTTGGAGCCCCACCAAATACAAATGTCTGTCCTGTTTGTCTTGCATTTCCCGGAAGTTTGCCTGTTGTAAATAAAAAAGCCGTAGAGTATGCAATAAAAGCATCTTTGGCATTAAATTGTCAGATAAATGAGCTATCAGTTTTTGCAAGAAAAAATTATTTTTATCCTGATTTACCAAAAGGCTATCAAATATCTCAATATGATAAACCTCTTGCCGTAAATGGATATATTGATATAAAAGAAAATGGAAAACATAAAAGAATAAGAATACACAGATTACATATAGAAGAAGATGCCGGAAAAAATATACATGAAGGCAATTACTCTTATGTTGATTTAAATAGAGCCGGAACACCTTTAATGGAAATAGTTACAGAACCTGATATATCCTCTGCCGAAGGAGCAAGATTATATCTTGAAAAATTAAGAAATATAATGAGATATATAGGCGTATCAGATGCAGATATGGAAAAAGGACAATTAAGATGTGATGTAAATATATCTTTAAAACCAAAAGGCTCCGATAAACTCGGCACAAAAGTTGAACTAAAAAATATAAACTCCTTTAGATTTATACAAAAAGCAATAGAGTATGAAATAGAAAGACAAGCTAAATTATTAAAAAAAGGAGAAAAAATTATCCAAGAAACAAGATTATTTGACCCATCTTCCGGAAAAACATACACAATGAGAACAAAAGAAGAAGCTCATGATTATAGATATTTCCCAGACCCGGATTTGCTTCCATTGCTTATTACAAAAGAACAGATAGAAAAAATAAAAAGCACTCTTCCTGAACTTCCTGATGAAAAAGTTCAAAGATATATAAATCAACTTGGACTTCCGGAATACGATGCAGAAGTTTTATCATCAGATAAAGATTTAGCATTATATTTTGAAAATGTTATAAAAATCTTCCCTTTAAATCCAAAAGCAGTATCAAATTGGATATTAAACGAACTACTTGGAAAACTAAATGAAAAAGGACTACATATTACCCAATCTCCTATCAAAGAAAAAGATATAGCAGAAATCTTAGAGTTAATCCAAAATGGAACAATATCAGGTAAAATTGCAAAAGATATATTCAATGAGATGTTTGAAACCGGAAAATCTCCAAAGCAGATAGTAGAAGAAAAAGGTTTAAAACAAATATCAGATGAAGGAGAAATAAGAAAAATTATAGAAGAAGTATTATCAAAATATCCGGCAGAAGTTGAAAAATACAAAAATGGAAATGAAAAACTATTTGGTTTCTTTGTCGGACAAGTAATGAAAGAAACAAAAGGAAAAGCAAACCCTGCTATTGTTAATAAAATATTAAAAGACCTCTTGACATAAAGAAGAAATTCGTTTATTATATATTATACTTATTTTCCCGAGTAGCTCAGCAGGCAGAGCAGCCGGCTGTTAACCGGCTGGTCGGGGGTTCGAATCCCTCCTCGGGAGCTTTATTCTTAACATCTTCAATAAAGTAAATAAAATGGAGAAGGTCATGGATTTATCAAAAATACCAGCAGGAAAAAAACCACCAGAAGATATTTATGTAGTAATAGAAATACCTCAGGGTAGTTCCATTAAATACGAAATAGATAAAGAAAGTGGTGCTGTGTTCGTTGATAGATTTTTATTTACTGCTATGTATTATCCTTTCAATTATGGATTTATACCAAATACGTTGGCAGATGATGGAGACCCAACAGATGTATTGGTAGTTTCAAGAGAACCTGTTGTCCCTGGTTCTGTTATAAGAGCAAGACCTATTGGAATGCTTGAAATGGAAGATGAAGAAGGTATAGATACAAAGATTATTGCTGTGCCTGTATCAAAATTAGATAATACGTTTGATAATATAAAAGAAGTAACAGATTTACCGGAAGCAACATTAAATAAAATTAAACATTTCTTTGAGCATTATAAAGAACTTGAATCAGGTAAATGGGTAAAAGTAAAATCCTTCAAATCTTCCAAAGAAGCGATGGAAGACATCCAAAAATCAATCCAAAATTTTAAAAAATAGTTGCAAAATAATATAGTTTGATATATAATATTAGTCTCAAATTTACGGAGCGTAGCTCAGGTGGGAGAGCACGTGCCTTGGGAGCACGGGGTCGCAGGTTCAAGTCCTGCCGCTCCGATTTTCTATTTACCAAATAGGGAGCGCCCGTAGCTCAGCTGGATAGAGCAACGGACTTCTAATCCGTAGGTCGCACGTTCGAATCGTGCCGGGCGCATAACATCGCGGGGTGGAGCAGCTTGGTAGCTCGCTGGGCTCATAACCCAGAGGTCGCAGGTTCAAATCCTGCCCCCGCAATTACATTGATTTTACGATTGAAGGTTAAAAGTGGATTTTTAAACTTATAATTTATCCAATAAAATCCTTGTAGTTCTTTATCCCTTTCAATCTTAACTTCTTCAAGCACTTCACTTATAATTTCTCTTGCTGATTGTATATCCATAGCAAAGATGTTATCTATCTGCTGTATGAGTATATCTATAACTTCATCATCAATGATAACATTTTCTATTTCGTTAAAGCTTTTGAGTTCCAATTTTAACAGGTTTATTTTTTCTTCATACTCTTTTATCTTTTCTGCTAATGCTTTGCTCGGTGTTTCCTCAAAGATTTCAAGGATATTGTTTAGCTTTTTGGTTAGATTATCAATTTCTTTGGATATATCAGATTTTGATTTTTGTTTTGAGTAATATAATTTAATCTGTTCTTCTAATTCTTCTTTAAACTTTTCCCTGTTCTCTTTTAAATATTGCTTTATGGCTTGAATTACTATCTGATTTAGCATTGCTTCACTAAAAGAAGCCGTTATATCGCAAGCTCCTACAAGTGATAGCCTACATCTAAAACTTGTTCTTGAATTTTTAATTAGATTGCTTCCACATTCGCATTTAATAAAGCCACCTAAAAGCGTTGTATATCCTACTCCTTTTCTTTTATTATCTCCTTTTCTTCTTGATAACCTGCTATTGTTTGCTTCTTCCCATAACTCTTCCGGTATTATCCTTAAATCCGGTCTTTCAATCCTTATCCATTGGCTCGGTGGATTAGGTATTACCTTTCTTTTAGGAAAACCTGCTATCTTTTTATATTGGCGTTTATTCCAAATGATAACTCCTTTATAAATCTCATTTGTGATTATCTCTCTTACTGCATTTGACGACCATTTAGCATTTCTCGGCGATGGAATGTTTCTTTGATTTAATATCCTTGCTATCTCTTTAAATCCTTTGCCTGATACATAGAGATTGAATATTTCCCTTACAATCTCTGCTTCTTTCTCATCAATCTCTAACTCTCCGTCTTTTATCCTATAACCGAATTTAGCGTCAAAAACAACCTTTCCTTGTGTTAATCTTCCGTATAACCCTCTCCAAGTGTTCTTCCTTATGCTTTCAATATATTGTTCGTCTGCTATTCCGTTAGCCGAAAGTAAAAGTTCTATATTTTCTTGTTCCGTAGTTATTCCCTGTGATACAAAGATAATTTCAGTTCCATAGTTATATTTCAGTTCTCTAACCCTTAACTTTATCTCTGCCGTATCCCTTGATATTCTACTTGTGTGATAGGTATATATTCTTTTGATTGAGTTTTTCTTTACATATTCAAGCATTTCTTTATAAGCCTCTCTATCATCTGATAAACCGGATTTAGCTTCATCAAAGAAAACGGCTATAATCTCATCTCCCCTTTTGTCTGCTTCTATCTGACATAATATAACTTGGTCTTTAATTGATTTTTTATCTTGGTTTTTGCTACTATATCTTGCATAAATTACCGCTTTCATTTACCTTCTCCACCTTTAAAGTGTTATTCTCAATTGTTATCTTTATAATACCTTTTTTCTCTAACTCTTTCAAATAGTTTATGCTTATTGTTGTTATCTTTTGGATTATCTTATCCTTTTCTGCTACCTTCATTGTTTCACCTTTTGAAGTTATATTTTCAGGACAGGCTTATCACCTGTCCCGTATGTGATTACCAAGAGATTGTTATGTTGAGTGTATCGGTATAAGTTCCTAATGCATTATTGCTTGCATTCTCGGATTGTGGCACTTTTGCATAGATGGTTATGTTTTGAGTATTACCATCGCCCGTTCCTGTCATTGTGTTATTACTTCCTACTCCAATCTCGGTTGTATATCCACTATCCTGATAGAGCCTATATGCGAGATAATTTCCATTTCCATCGGTAGCCCTTCTAACACCACCACTTGCATTATTACCATCTCCGAAAGTGATTGTATAGTTTAATCCATTATCACATTCTATTTGCAACTGAAAATTACCGGTTGCGTCGCCCAAACCGGAATAAGCCAAGCTTAAAGATGGTGAGTTTTGAATACTACACCCCGGTTGTGCCGTTGCCGTTAATGTTGTGCTTCCAGATGTATCACCTGCATAAGCTAAGCTTGTTAATCCTATCGCCATTCCGAGTGTTAATAATACTTTCTTCATTCTATCTCACCTCCTATTGTTATTACCAAGAAACCTTTAATGTTAAAGTTCCGGTATAAGTTCCGGCAACCGGTTGTTGGCTAGGGGATATTATCGCTGAGCTACTGGCTGACCCGGGAGTTCCTGCACCTAAAACCGGATATAAAGTTATCGTGTGTTCGCTACCATCTCCCGTTCCTGAAATTGCATCCCAAGTTCCACTACAAGCCCAACAATACCCCCCTTTTGCAAGCCACTGAGAGTAATCCGGCGTTTTTGCAAGAGATAGTCTGATAACGGAGTTTGCGTCTGATGTGTTTGTTATTTGAACGTTTGAAGATGTATCACTTCCATTGATGGTGTAATTAACCCCTTGCGTGCATTTAATAGTAAAGCTAAACGGATTTAATGCCACTACTTTGTTGTTTTTCACATCAATGGTGCTAAAAGTTCCTAAATCTACACTTGACGGAAGATTAAGGACACAACCACCACTATAATCAATACTTACAGGCACATCTACACTTGTTTGTCCTGCAATAGCCGTGCCTGATAATGTGGCTAATGCAAGCAAGCCTAAAACTTTTGCTTTTGCTTTACGCATAGCTATACACCTCCTATTAGAATTTAATTGCATTCGTATTCTTGCTTAAATTTTTCAAAGGTAATCATTCCTTTCTTGCTTTCTACCTGATAACTCTTTTTGCTATCAGGTAATACGTAATCCGTAATTTGCTTATCACCTATGCCTATAATCTTTAAATGAGTATTGCCTTTATTCTCAATGGTTATAGTGTTATCTTTACAAGTAATATCTGCCCTTAAAATCTCATTCTTTGCAGGTATAAATACCGGTATTGATAAACTCTTTTGTAGCTTTAAAGTGTTTTTATCCTTATCTTCTATCTTTTTAACATCAAGCTCATCAAGTATCAACCTGTAAGCCTTTTCTTTCTTATCGTCATTGTCTTTTGCAAGATAGATAATCTTTATACTTTTCTTGCCGTTTGCTTTAAAGATGTTCGGAAAAACTACCATCTCATCATCTTTAACCGGTATTAACTTATCTTCTCCGTTCTCCTGCGTCCATCTGTAAATTGTAGCCTGATACCTTGCCCCTTCATCTTCAATGTTTAAGTATGCTTTGTTTTTCTCCAACATAACCGGTATCGGATAGATAGATAAAGCATAAGCCTGTGTCATTATGCTTGACATAGCTAAAAAGCCTAAGAGTTCTTTAATCATTTTTGCCCCCTTTTTTCATCTCTTCTTGAATGCATTGTGTTAATTCTTCCTGTCTGAAAAAAAGATTTAATGCTGTTTCTTGAGGAGTGTTTCCTTCTATCCCCAACTTCTTAGCACATTTATTTGCCAGCTCCGGAATAATGGATTTTTCAACCTGCACTGCTTTCGGTTGGTCTTGGTCTTCTCCTGCATAAGCCTGTGTTATCACTCCGGCTATAATTAAGCCACTTAAAACTTTTTTAAGCATTTTTAATTACCTCCAAAGAAGTTTTCTTATTAATCAATACGTAAAAAATTTTTTTAGCTTTTGCATAGGTAGGGTAAAAAATGGAAAAAGAAAAAAAGAAAGGGCAAAAGCCCTTTAAAAAGAGAAAATTACTTTAAAACTTCGTTAATTTGCTTTTCTTGGATAGAGTTTAAATTACTGCCAAAAGTTTTAGCTTCGTTGTAGATAAGATAAAAAAATCCGGCAGTAAATAAAGCCAAAATAAACATTGCTTTTGCCATAATGATAACCTCCTTAGGAAGTAAATTATTTGTTGATTACTTGTTTAAGCTTAATTGCATATCTTTGTGCTAATGAGAAAAAGCCGTCTGTATATTCTTCGGAAACATAGGTTGCTAAATCGGAAATAGCCTCATAGAAAAGCTTTTCTATAAACTCTTCCTTGTTTTTAGGCTCATTCTTTTTCTTGGTTTCAAGCAAAACTGCTTGTTTTCCAAGGAAATTTTCTGCTTTAAAAACAACGGCTAAAATGTGCTTACAAGCAACTTTTCTGTTCTTAGCATCAGGGCAGGTGCATTTTGCAGAGCTTGTTTCAAGATTAACTACTACATCATAATCTTTAACCTTTGCCGTGATTTTTCCTTTATCAATTCTCATCTCTTTGATTAAGCCTTTCTCTACAAGTTCCTTTGCCCTGATAAATCTGTTGTGGTTCTCCTGATTTTGCTTTTTCAACTTTTCAAGCAAAATCTTTTGAGTTTCTTTGACTGCGTTTAAATCGTTAATGTTGCAGTAAATATTTGCCATAGCCGATACCTCCTATTGAATTTTTTTGCCCGTAGGGGCTACTCAATGCTTTCCTTTTGTAGAAAAACAAAGGGTAGCCCCTACGGGCTTTCGGAAGGTATCGGCTTTAATGCGTTCTCAAAATGATTAAATTCACCCTACTTATGCAAAAGCTAATCCGGTATCGGTTTTAAGAAAGGTAGCAGTAAAAGAAAGCAGAAAAAAAGACAGGCAAAAGCCTGTCAAAAGTAATGGATTAATGATATTGTCTAACAATAAGCCCAAATCTTTTTCTAAAATCACTCAAAGGAATAGAATATCCGAGTTCCGAGTAATCCGGAAAGCTAACATTTAAAGCTAAAACAAAATCTTCTTCAAGGTAAAAATGGAAGATTTTTTTCATCATCAGGCGTAATAATCAAAACTACACCTAATAACTCAATCTTTCCGTTGTGATTAAAATAATTGTTAGCGTGCTTTTCAAGGTAATAAATGCTTTCTTTGTCTAAATCCATTCCGTAAAACAATGCAGTCGTTGATTTAACTCTCTCAATAAACTCTTTCACGGCTAAATTTAAAGTTTTCATATCTCTAACCTCCTATGGAAGTAAATTTAGTTGTTTAGTGCAATAGCATTTCTCACACTAAAAGCCTTTTTGTTATAAAGAGTAAATTCAAAACCGGATTGTCTGATAACGGAGAAGAATGGCTCTTGCATTAGAAGATATGGATTTACCGGCTCTACACTTACACCATAAAATTTATTAACCTTGATTACAAGATAAAAGCGATAACTTCCATTGGCAAAAGTTAGATAATACTCTACCAAGGGATTATCATAAGGCTTAAATCTGTCTTTTCTTACAACCTTTATGATGCTATCAAGTGATTTTTCGGCAAATCCGTAATCTAATGCAAAAGCTTCCACTTTGTCTAAAACATCTTCGGATAATTCTTCGTTGTAAAAATCTTTAACCATAGCCAATAAAGACATAGTAAATTGTGAAAATTGTTTAACCATAGCTATAACCTCCTTTTTAAAGATTTTTTTGGAAGTAAATGGAAGAAATTAATTTGAAATCACAAATGGCTTTAACCATCTAAGTTCATTCCAAGAAAAAACATAGCCTAATTTTCCGGCATTTTTGCTACCGAGTAAGGAAAGTTCCACCCAAGCAATAATGCGACCGTAGGAAATGCTAAACTCAATAAATCCTTCAAAAAACACGCCGGAAAGGATATTATCCAAAGAAATAAAGATTTCGGCTTTAACACCGGAAGGTTTTCTCTTTACTTCTAAAACCCTGTAATCTTTGCTAAACAATGAGATTAACTCTTCAATGAAAAGCTTGTTGCTTACAAGGTCAAAGAAAAGTTCTTTATCTTTTTCTGCAACATTTTTAAGAAAGGTTAAAATCTCTTTAAAAGCTTCATCGTGTCTTTTATCGCCAACAATAGACATATAAGCCACTTCTTCTAACCAATTCTCAAAAGAAAAAAGAAAACTTGCCTTATCTTTCTTGTCTTGTAAATAGGCTTTAAAAGCCTCTAATGTTCTTTCTCTTAAAGCCTGTAAATCTCTGACTAAATGAGCTTTCTCTTTCATAACGCTAACCTCCTTTTTAGAAGTAAATTAATTTTGTTTTGCCTTGTCAATAAGATGGCTTGCCTCTTCAAAAGATAGGCTTTCTACATCAACGGATTTGATTTTACCGGCTTGGATTAGCTTTTTGAGATAAGCCTTTTGCTTGTCAGTAGCAGGTTTTTTTTGAGTTTGAGCTTCTGATATAGCTCCTGACATTAAGAGCTTATTGATAAAATCTTCACCTACTACTTCTTCAAGCAATCTCTTTGTTGCCCTTGTTTCTGCCGTTCCGAGTGCGTCGTGATAAATTCTCTTTTCGCCTTTAATATCTTGTTCCTCTGCACCACCGAGACTTTCAAATTGCAATACTGCACCATTAGGCAAGGTAATTCTTATTCCTGCTTTAACCACAACCGGATTAAAGGAGAGAATATCCTTTTTAAACTCTACGCTACCGCCTATTGACGCTATATCGCGGGATAAATGGTTAAGCATTGCAAGGGCAACGGGTCTTGTGATTTCAAGCCGTCCGTTGATTTTTACACAAGCCGTTTTGTTTTCCAACAAGATGGCAGAAAGCCTTTGTCTGAGCGAGCCGAAAAATTGTTCCTCTGAGCTTGCAAGAGTTTTTATACCAAAACCGAAAAGGAATGATAATTATATCACATTAAAAGCCTCCTTAATATAAGGATAAAAAGTTAAACTCTTAAGATGGTTTTCTGATAA
>NZ_FXTX01000021.1 GCF_900182795.1 Venenivibrio stagnispumantis | reverse complement strand
TGCCATCTTTTAAAAAAACTCTAACCATTTTTAAAATCCCTCTTTTTTATTAAAAAATTATACGACTTATTAGATTTAGTGTCAATTGAATAAAATGTTATAATATTTGTAAAAATTTTTAGGAGGAAATAAAAATGGCTGTTAAAGTTGCAATTAATGGATTTGGTAGAATTGGAAGAAATTTTTTAAGGGCTTGTAGAGGGGAAAAAAATATAGAGATTGTAGCAATAAATGACCTTACAGATGCAAAAACTTTAGCTCATCTTTTGAAATATGACTCTGTCCATGGAATATATGAAGGTGAAGTTCAGGCAAAAGAAAACTCTATAGTTGTAGATGGAAAAGAAATAAAAATAACTGCTATAAAAGAACCGGAACAACTTCCTTGGAAAGATTTAGGAGTAGATATAGTTATAGAATCAACAGGTGTATTTACAAATAGAGAAGGAGCTGAAAAACATCTTAAAGCCGGTGCAAAAAAAGTAATCATATCTGCTCCGGCAAAAAATCCTGATATAACAATAGTTTTAGGTGTAAATCAAGAAAATTATGACCCTAAGAACCATAATATTATCTCAAATGCTTCTTGCACAACAAATGCTTTAGCTCCGGTTGTTAAGGTATTACAAAAGGAGTTTGGTATAAAATACGGATATATGGTAACAACCCATGCTTACACAAATGACCAAAGAATACTTGATTTACCACATAAAGATTTAAGAAGAGCAAGGGCTGCTGCAGTTAGTATAATTCCTACTACTACCGGTGCTGCAAAAGCCCTCGGAGAAGTTATACCGGAAGTTAAAGGAAAACTTGATGGAACAGCCAGAAGAGTTCCAACACCTGATGGTTCTTTAATAGATTTAACAGTTGTTGTAGAAAAAGAAACATCAATAGAAGAAGTAAACAATGCTATGAAAAAATATGCAGAAGGAGAGATGAAAGGAATACTTGCTTATTGTGAAGACCCTATCGTTTCAGTAGATATTATAGGCAATCCTGCTTCATCTATATTTGATGCCGGACTTACACAGGTAATAGGTGGAACTTTAGTTCATGTTGCCTCTTGGTATGATAACGAATGGGGTTATTCTAATAGATTGAGAGATTTAGTTAATTATATAGTTTCAAAAGGATTATAAAATAAATTAGAGGGGTAAATAAATGGTTCTACAAGGGAAGTTAGCTTTTATAACAGGAGCAAGTAGAGGCATAGGAAGAGCAATAGCATTAAAACTTGCTTCTATGGGTGCAGATATTATTATAAACTACTATAAAAACAAAGAGAAAGCAGAAGAAGTAGCCAAAGAAATAGAAAATATGGGAAGAAAATCTTATATAATTCAAGGAGATTTCGGAGTAAAAGAAGAGATAGATAGGGTTTTTGATGAGATAGAACAAAAATTTGGTTATCTTGATATATTTGTAAGTAATGCTGTGGCTTCCGGTAGAGAGGTAGTTGGAGGATTTGCTCCATTTTTAAGATTAAAAGAAAAAGGAACTCTTAGAATATATAACATAACAACTTTTGGTTTTATATGGTCTTCACAAAGAGCCGTTAAGCTTATGGAAGGAAGAGAAGGAAAAATTATTGCAATATCCTCAACCGGAACAAGAGATTATATGCCAAATTATGCGATACATGGCTCTGCAAAAGCTGCCCTTGAAGCATTGGCAAGATATTTAGCAGTTGAAGTTGGTCCTATGGGAATAAATGTAAATGTTGTTTCCGGTGGTCCGATAGATACGGAGGCTATTCAGTTATTTCCAAATTATGAAGAAGTTAAAGAAGGAACTATAAAACTTACTCCACTTGGAAGAATGGGAACACCTGAAGATATAGCCGGTGTTGTAGGATTTTTATGCACACCTGATGCAAGATGGATACAGGGACAAACAATCGTTGTAGATGGCGGTTTATCCTTGGTTAGAGGCCGTTAATTCTCTATTATATTTTTTTTCATCACAGAAGCTAAAAATCCAAATAAAGAAGCTGCCTTATCTATTGAGTTATAGATATGGCGGCTTTCCTCTTTTAAAGAAAAGATATTATCTGATAAATCTTCTATCAATATTAGCTTCTCGGCTAAAAAATCTAAAATATCCTTTTCTTCTATTTTATAATTTTCTGCAAATAAAGGAGATTCAAGCTCTATGCTTGGAAATGTAAAAATTATCCAAGCTAAAACATGCATTGATATTGCAGATATATCTTTTAAAACATTTTCATCTTTAATATGCTCTAAATCTCTAAATAGATTCGCTATTTTATGTAAGCTATCTGAAAAATGGGAATAAATTAAGATACTTTCCTCTTTTGAAAGAATTTCTTTCTTAGAAAGAATTTTATCCACCTTTCTTTGCTGAAAAAAAATAAAATTTTCAACATCTGCTAATATGAAATTCATATCTTTATTTTTCAAAATATCTCTCCAGAGCTTTTCTTAATTTTAACATAGCCTTTGTATGTATTTGGGATACCCTGCTTTCTGATATACCAAGCACTTCTCCTATCTCCTTCATTGTTAACTCTTCATAATAATATAAAGATATCAGAATTTTTTCCTTTTCGTCAAGTTCATTTTTTATTATATCAGATAATATAATCTTTAACTCTTTTTCTTCAATATATCTATCCGGTGTATCATCTGATATTGCAATAATCTGCCATAATTTTCCTTTTTCTTCATCATCTTCATCAATATCTGCATCTAAAGATATAAGCATATTATCAAATGTATTCTTAGCATATTTTATATATTCTTCTTCATCCATTCCAAGATATTGGGCTATTTCTTCTGTGGTTGCCTCTCTTTTTTTCTCTGCTTCTATTGTAGATATTGCATTTTCAATATTTTTCATTTTTCTTCTTATTGTTCTTGGCAGATAATCCAGATTTCTAAGGGCATCTAAAATCTGTCCTCTTATTCTTATCTCTGCATAACTGCTAAATTTTACATTCTTAGATTCATCAAATTTATTAATAGCATCTATTAAACCTAAAACTCCTATTTGAAATAAATCTTCCTCTGTTATAGATGGTGGTAAATTTTGATGTTTTAAACTCTTTACTATAAAATTTATCTTTGGAAGATATTCCATAATAATTTGATTTCTATCTAATTTTGATACCTGCATTGCACACCCTCCGCACATATTCAATAAAGATATAGGCAATTTTTATGCCAATTATAAAAAACAGATTTTAGCAAAGAATAATACATATTGGTGCAGTAAATTTACTGCATATAAATGATAGCTATTGCTACTGAATAATTTTTTTCATGGGAGATGGAAATATTGATATTAAATGTTTTTTCTGTATTTATCGGTTGGTGCAGTATTACGGTTGCAGGTCTGTTTTTTTCTCCTATTATCTCTATATCCAAAAAAGATAATCTTTTTCCAAAAGCAGAAAAAAATGCTTTTATAACTGCTTCTTTACAGGCAAATCTTGCAGATAAGCATTCTATAAATGTAGTTTTATTTTTACAATAATTAATCTCTCTTTCTGTATAGATTTTTTTTAAAAATTTATCTTTATATTTATTAAAAACTGCTTCTATTCTTTTATTTTCTACTATATCTATACCACTATAAATTTTCATAAATTTCTTTTAAAATCTCCTGTGGTGTCTTTGAATTTACATTTATATGTATATCTGCAAGGGAGTAAATTTTTTTTCTTTCTTCATAAAGTTTTTTAAGTTCTTCAAAAGGTAGTTGTAATAAAGGTCTGTTTTTATCATTTCCACATCTTTTTAAAACTTCTTCCAAAGATACATCAAGCCATATAACTATGCCATTTTTTTTCATCTTTTCCATATTATCTTTGTTTGCTCCCAGTCCTCCACCGGTTGAAACTACATATCCGGATTTTTCGCTAAATAGTTCTATCTCTTTTCTTTCAAGCTCTCTAAAATAACTTTCTCCTTTTTCTTTAAAGATATCTTTTATACTTTTTCCTTCTTTTTTTTCTATCTCTTTATCTATATCTATAAATTTCATATTTAATTTTTCTGCCAGCAATCTTCCTATGGTTGATTTTCCACTTCCCATAAATCCAATGAGAAATATATTTTTCATCTTTCTATCTCTTTTATAAGAGTTAATGCTTTTTTTAATGCTTCTTGCAATGTTTTACTTTCATTTGATACTTTTTTTGATATATTTTCTGCTAAATTTTTATCATATCCATAAGATATTAAAGCTGATACTAAATCCTCATAAAGATTATTACGGGAAAACTCAAGTTTGCCTTTTAATTCTAAAATTATTTTTTGGGCTGTTTTTTTACCTACTCCGTGAACCATTGATAATGTTTTATAATCTCCATTTTGTATAACATCAACCAAATCTTCCGTTTTAAAATGAGATAGTATATTTATGGCAACTTTTGCTCCTACATTATTTACAGATAACAATTTTTTAAAAATTTCCCTATCTTCTTTTGTATTAAAGCCATATAAATTTATATTTTCATCTTTAATAATAAGATAAGTATAAAGCTTTGCATATTTTTGTATCTGTAAGTTAGAAGGAACTATAACTTTTATGCCTACACCATTTAAATTAAAAATTACCGTATTATCATAAAAATCTACAACTTCTCCTTCTATATACTCAATCATTGCTTTGATTTGATTTTTTCTTTAAGTAAATTGATAAAATCTTCTACTTTCATAATACCGAGATTTCCATCTTTTTTTGTTCTAAGTGAAACTGCATTTTCCTGTAGTTCTTTATCGCCAATAACTGCCATATAAGGTATTTTTTGAATTTCTGCATCTCTAATTTTTTTGTTCATTCTTTCATTTCTTTCATCAAGATATACTCTTATTCCTTCTTCTTGTAGTTTATCTTTAACCATTTTTGCATAATCTAAATGGGCATCTGAAATTGGAATAAGGGCTACCTGAACCGGTGCAAGCCAAAGAGGTAATAATCCGGCATAATGTTCAAGTAATACTCCTATAAATCTTTCTATTGAACCAAATATTGCCCTATGAACCATATAAGGTCTGTGTTTTTGATTATCTTCTCCTATATAATACATATCAAATCTTTCCGGTAGATTAAAATCAAACTGGATAGTAGAGCATTGCCACATTCTACCTATGGAATCTTTTATTTTTACATCTATCTTTGGTCCATAAAATGCTCCACCACCTTCATCTATTTTATAATCTAATCCTACCGACTCTATTGCTTTTTTTAATGAGTTTGTAGCTATCTCCCACATTTTATCATCACCGACTGATTTTTCCGGTCTTGTAGATAGATAAACCTCAAATTCTTCAAATCCATAAGATTTTAATGTATCTATTGCAAATTCTAAAACTTCTTTTATCTGCTGTTCTACTTGGTCTTCTCTACATATTATATGGGCATCATCTTGGGTAAATCCTCTAACCCTCATTAAGCCGTGTAATACACCACTTCTTTCATATCTATAAACTGTTCCAAGCTCTGCAAGTTTTATAGGAAGTTCTTTATAGCTTCTTTGTTTAGATTTATATATCTCTACATGAAATGGACAGTTCATAGGTTTTACAAAATATCCTTCTTCTTCTATAAACATTTCCGGAAACATATTTTCTCTGTAATAATTAACATGTCCGCTTGTTTGCCATAAAGTTTCTTTTCCTACATGAGGAGTATAAACAAGCTGATATCCTCTTTTAATATGCTCTTTTTTCCAATCATCTTCTATCTCTTTTCTTATAATAGCTCCTTTTGGAAGCCATATAGCAAGACCACCACCTACTTCTTCATCTATCATAAACAGTTCCAGCTCTTTTCCGATTTTTCTATGGTCTCTTTTTTTTGCTTCTTCAAGCATATTAAGATATTGTTTTAACTCTTTTTCTTCCCAAAATGCCACGCCGTATATTCTTTGTAGCATAGGGTTTGTTTCTTTTCCTTTCCAGTAAGCTCCGGCAACAGATATAAGTTTAAATGCTCCGGCTAATCCTGTTGAAGGTATATGGGGGCCTCTGCATAAATCTATAAATTCTCCCTGTTTATAAATAGATATTGTTTCATTTTCCGGTATATCATGCTTTATTATCTCTATTTTGTATATCTCCCTCATTTTTTCAAAAAGTTTTATAGCTTCTTCCCTTTTTATCTCTTCCCTTTCTACTTGAAGATTTTCTTTTATTATTTTTTTCATCTCTTCTTCAATAACCGGCAGGTCTTCTTCTGTAATTCTTTTTCCTTCTATTTCAACATCGTAATAAAATCCTACTTCAGTAGTTGGACCAATACCAAGATGAACCTTTTCATTTCCGTATAATCTTTTTAATGCCTGTGCCATAATATGTGCTAAACTATGTCTTAAAATCTCTAAGCTTTCTTTATCTTTTTTGGTAATTGCTTTTAAAACTCCATCTGTTTTTATAGGTGTATGGATATCTATTATTTGATTATCATATACAGCACCTATAATATCTTTTAATCCTTCTTTTTGTATTATATCTTTTAATCTTTCTCCAATATTTATTGTATATTTTTTATCTTTATAAATTAACTCTGCCATTTTAACTCCTTATTGTCTTAATTAAACATAAAAATTATATCACACATTATAAGCTATATCTGATAGCCTTTTATAGCTGGCATTTAACTTATGCTAAATACCGGCTCCCTGTAAAGGGATATTTTTTATTTTAAACTCATTTATCTTCTATTCTTTAATTTAATTAATGATATAATTTTTATATAAAACTTTTATGAGGGAGTTATGGAAGAAAAGCAAAAATCTGTAATTGAAGCTTATAAAACAGCTACACAAAAATTAGAACAAACAAATGTAGAAGGTATATTATTTCTTATTTTTCTTATTTTATTAATTATTATTCTGATATTTGCTACTACCTATCTAACTAAAAAGTTAAATGAAGTTAGGAAAAAATCCAAATTTATAAAATATCTAAAAGAAAAACATTTATCTGACGAACAGATAGATATATTATGGGATTATTCATTAAAACTTGGAAGAGACCCTTTCCTCTCTGTAGAATTCAAAGCTCCTTTTGAAAAAGTTATAGATTTATATGAAAAAGAAAATCCAAATTTTAATGAAGAATTAATACAGGATTTAAGGAAGAAATTGAATTTTGATACAATCCCTAATTTTATTCCGCTAAATACTACAAAAGAGATAGAGATATTTCAAGGTGGAAAGCTTGTAACACAAGATTTAAAAAATTTTAATGTGGCTTTATATGACAAAAATGAAAGATATATGTACTGGGTAGTTTTAGACCCAATTGCTAATATAAAAAAAGGTGATACTGTAAAAATTACATTTATTAGAAAAAATGATGGAATTTACAATTTTGAAGGGGTTGTTGAAGATATAGAAAAACAAGGAGATAGAATAATTATAAAATTACCTCATACATTTGATTTAGAAAGACATCAAAGAAGAGAATATCCAAGATTTGAAATAGAATTAGATGCATTACTTGGAATACCTAAAAAAGAAGAAAATAAAGAAATAATTGGATGGATAAGTGGAAAAATTATGGATGTTAGCCCTGGTGGTGTCAAATTTTGCATAACAGAGGAAAATAAAGAAAGAATTCCTTTAAAAACAGAAGTATATATTAAATTTGAGTTAGAAAATAGAGAAATATTAGAAAAAGCTGAAATTGTAAATATATTTGAAAAAGAAGATATTCTTTGTTATGGAGTTAAATTTACCCAGATAAAAGAAGCAAAACAAAAATTTATTTTTGATTTTATTACAAAAAAACAAACTCAATTAAGACAATTACTTAAAGAAGAAAATGAATAGTTATTAAAAATCATAGATTTTAGGAAAACCAGCATTATAATATTTTGTATCTAAAAATCTTTATAGGAGTGTTGCATGTTTAAAGCTATACAGACCGAAAGAATACCTGTTCCGGATAATGTAAAAAAAGAGTTAAAAAGAATACTCGGGGATGGTAGGGTTTTAGATGATGAAGTAGATAAAATGCTTTATTCTTATGATGCTACAAGGATAAAAATGCCACCTGATGTAGTAGTTTTACCACAAACAGAGGAAGAAGTTCAAAAAATAGTTAAAATATGTTATGAAGAAGGAATACCTATAACACCAAGAGGAGCCGGTTCAGGATATACAGGTGGTTCTATTCCTGTAAAAGGTGGTGTGCTTATATCTTTTGAGATGATGGATAAAATATTGGAAATAGATGAAGATAATGCTATTGCAAGGGTTCAACCGGGAGTAATAACTTATAGATTACAACAAGCAGTTGAGAAAAAAGGTTTATTTTATCCACCAGACCCTGCAAGTTATAAATTTTGCACCATAGGTGGGAATATTGCAGAAAATGCCGGTGGCCCAAGATGTGTAAAATATGGAGTAACAAGGGAATATATAATGGAATTAAATACAGTTATTCATACCGGTGATATAATCCATACAGGAAGACCTACATTAAAAGATGTTGCCGGATATGATTTAACCAGATTATTAATCGGAAGCGAAGGAACACTTGGTATATTTACAGAAGCAACCTTAAAATTAATACCAAAACCAAAAGCCAAAAAAACAGTTAAAGCAATATATATGGATATAGCTTCTGTAGGACAGACGGTTAAAGATATATTTAAAGCCGGAATATCCCCTTCAGCCCTTGAATTTATGGATAAACTTGCAATTAATGCAGTTGAAGATTTTGGACATTATGGATTGCCAAGAGATGCAGAAGTTATATTATTAGTAGAAGTAGATGGAAATCCAAAAGCAATAGAAGATGAGATATTAGAAGTTGCAAGAATATGTGAGAAAAATGGAGCAAAAGTAGAGATTGCAAAGACAAATCAGGAAGCAGAAAAACTCTGGGAAGCAAGAAGAGCATTATCTCCGGCAGTAGCTAAATTAAACAGAACAAAAATAAATGAAGATATTGTTTTCCCAAGAAGCTATCTACCGGAAGCCCTTCCAAGACTTAGAGAGATAGGTAAAAAATACAATCTGAAAATGGTTAATTTCGGACATATTGGAGATGGTAATGTTCATGCAAACTTTATGATAAATGGACTTGACCCAGATGAAGTTGCAAGGGCAGAAAAAGCAGTTGAAGAAGTGTTTGAACTTGCCCTTGGTTATGGTGGCTCTATAACAGGAGAACATGGAGTTGGTATAACAAAAGCTCCATTTATGAGAAAGCAGTTTTCACCGGTAGAGATGGATATAATGAGAAAGATAAAAAGAGTTTTTGACCCGAAAGATTTAATTAATCCGGGTAAAATGGATTTAGATTAAACTTTGTGATAAAATATTTTTTTCAAAAATTTTTATTGGAGGCAAAAATATGGCAGTTTGTTATGTATGTGGTAAAAAAACAGTATTTGGAAATACAGTTGCACACTCTGCAACAACAGAAAGAAGAACTTGGAAACCAAATCTAAGAAGAGTTAAAGTTGTTTTAGAAAATGGAACAGCTAAAAGAGTTTATGTTTGCAGTAAATGTTTAAAAGCAGGTAAAGTTAAAAAAGTTATCTAAAAAAGAGGGAGTTTTCGGCTCCCTTTTTCAATCTATGAATAAATATTTAAAATATACTTTAATTTTCCATCTATCTTTTTTAATAATCCGGATATTATATGTAATATATAGGGATATTGATTTATCAACAGAAGAAGCTCAATACTGGCTTTGGTCAAAACATCTTGATTTATCTTATTACTCAAAACCACCGGTTATAGCATATCTAAATTTTATATCCACATCTATTTTATCAGATACAGAGATAGCAGTTAGAATAAACGCAATTATAATAGGTTTTCTTTTAGCTATAATTACCTTTTTTTTTACGAAATATCTTTTTAAAGATGAAAAATTAGCTTTTTTCAGTTCTTTATTCATATACTTTATACCGGCTTACGATATAGCTTCTATTATATTTTTAACAGATACACCACTGGCTTTATTTTGGGGATTAACTACATACTTTTTTTATAAAGCTTTTAATGAAAATAAAAAAAGAGATTGGATATTAACCGGTATCTTTGCAGGACTGGGATTTTTATCTAAATATTCTATGGTTTTATTTTTACCGGGAGCTTTGATATTTATATTTATTTTTAAAAGAGAGATTTTTAAAGAAAAATGGTTTTATATATCTTTATTTATTGCATTCTTATTTACATTACCGGTAATATACTGGAATATAGCCAATGATTTTGTTACATTTAAACATGTAGGAAAACTTGCAGGAGTAGAAGAAAAAAGTTTTAGCTTAAAACATGTAGGAGATTATATCTTAGGACAGATAGGTATTAACTCTGTTTTTTTATTTCCTTTTTTTATTTTTGCCATATTTAAAGCATTAAAAAATTGGAAAAATCCTACGAATTTTTATCTTGTTATTAATCCTTTAATTATATTCTTTTTATTTTTGATTATATCTTTAAAAAAAAATGTAGAACCAAACTGGCCTGCTTTTGGATATTACTCTTTATATATTTTGACTGCTTCTTATATTTATAATAATATAAAGCAAAAATTATATTACTTTTTACCTTTATTTTTATCCGGATTGTCTATTTTGATATTATTTTATACTCCTATTTTAGATTATATTCCACCTCTTAATAAATTACTGCCACCGGAAAAAGACCCTACAAAAAGGCTTGTAGGCTGGGAAAAACTTGGAGAAAATATTAAAAACATATCTAAAAATAAAGAAAAATATTTCATTTTTTCAGATTCTTATCATATATCTTCTGAACTTGCTTTTTATACAAAAGATTGGAAAAATGTGTATTGCATTAGAGTTGATAGAAGAATGAACCAATTTGATTTATGGGAAGGTATATCCAAGTATGAAAATAAAGGGTATTATGGGATATATGTTGCAGACCATCCAATTACCGATAAAGTAAAAAATGCTTTTGAAGATATAGAATATTCTTATATTTATAGTGTAAAATATAGGGGCAAATTTGTAAAAGATTATTATATTTATATACTTAAAAATTTTAAACATCTGGAAGAAGACCCTATAACTTCTTATTGAGGAGTTTTTATGAAAATTAGAATTGGGACAAGAAAAAGTCAGTTAGCTTTATGGCAGGCAAATTATATTGCAGAGAGATTAAGAGAGCTTGGTGCAGAAGTTGAAATTATTAAGATAACAACTCAGGGAGATAAAATTTTAGATGTTCCCCTTGCAAAAATAGGTGGTAAAGGATTATTTGTTAAAGAGATAGAAGAAGCAATCCTTGAAGATAAAATAGATATAGCAGTTCATTCTTTAAAAGATGTTCCTACAACACTTCCAGAGGGGCTTGATATTGTAGCTATACCGGAAAGAGAAGACCCAAGAGATGCTTTTCTCTCTGTAAAATATCAAAATTTAAGCTATATGAAACCTTCTGATATAGTTGGAACAAGCAGTTTAAGAAGAAAATCACAAATAAAAATTTTAAGAGATGATTTAGAAATTAGAGATTTGAGAGGAAATGTAGATACAAGAATAAAAAAATTACAAGAAGGTTTATATGATGGAATAATTCTTGCTTTTGCAGGTATAAAAAGACTTGGATTACAAGAAAAAGTAAAATATATATTTTCTCCACAAGAGATGATACCGGCTGTTGCACAAGGATTTTTGGGTATAGAAGCAAGAAAAGATTATAAAAAGATAAATGGTATTCTTCAAAAAATAAATCACCAAGAAAGCTATATTAGAGCATCAGCAGAAAGGGCTTTTTTAAAGCATCTTGAAGGTGGTTGTCAAGTTCCACTTGGAGCTTATTGCGAAATAAAAGATAATAAAATATCTATCACCGGATTTATATCAGATTTAGAAGGAAAAAGATACTTTAAAGAACAGATTGAAGAAGATTTTAAAAACTCTGTAAATCAAGCAGTAGAAATTGGTATTAATCTTGCAGAAAAATTACTAAATCTTGGTGGTAAGCAGATATTGGAAGAGATATATAAAGGTAGCTAAAAAATGATTGCTTATATGTATCATAATATTGATAAACCACCAAAAGAAGCAAAATTAAAAACATTATATTTAAAACCTTCTATGTTTAAAAGACAGCTGTATATACTCTCAAAACTCGGTTATAAATCAATATCCGGTAAAGATAACTTATTAAATATAGATTTAGAAAAAAATTATGAAAAAAAAATTGTCCTGCTTACATTTGATGATGGATATAAAGATTTTATACAAAATGCATATCCTACGATTGAAGAATACGGCTATAAAGCTATTATTTTTGTGGTAGCTAATGAAATAGGAAATTTCAACAGATGGGATTATAAAGTTTTAAATGTTAAAAAATATCTGATGGATTTGGAAGATTTGAGATTTTTGATAAAAAAAGGATTTATTATTGGTTCCCATACTTTAAACCATCCATTTTTAACGAAAATATCAAAAGAAGAAGCAAAAAAAGAGATAGATTACTCAAAAAAATTATTGGAAGATAAACTCGGTGTAGCTATAGAAACATTTTGTTATCCTTATGGTGATTATAATCAAGATATAGCAAAAATGGTAGAAGAAGCCGGATATAAATATGCTTTTACTACAAAAGATGGAAAGATAAAAGATAGTGAAGATAGATTTCAGCTAAAAAGGATAAATATTTTCGGAAATACATATTTGCCAAAATTTATATTAAAAACGGTGAGGAGTGAATGATTGTAATATTTGATGTTGATGGGGTTTTAATAGATGTTACTAAATCTTATCATTACTCTATAAAAGATACGGTAGAGCATTTTTCAGGAAAAATTTCGGATTTAAAAGAGTTGATTGATATAAAATTAAGTTTTGCAATAAATAATGATTGGGATGCTTCTGTTGCCGGTATTTTATACAAAAAATCCGGTAAAAATTTAAAAGAGTTTAAAGATATATTTAAAGATTACAGCAAAAATATAGAAGATATGTATAAATTTGCAAAAAATTATAATATAAACCTACCTGATTATAAAGAAGTTATTGATTATTTTGAATCAAAGTATCATATTTACAGGGATAAAGAAGAACTTATAATTCCCCATAATGTTCTCCAAAAACTCAGGGAAAAATCAGAAATTATGGGAGTTATTACCGGAAGACCTTTTGCAGATTTGGATTATTCTTTTAAACTTTTTGATTTATATAAATATTTTGATTATATAATAACAGAAGATGATATACCGGATACCCATTTAAGAAAACCTTCTTCTTATCCTTTAAAACTATTTTTTTGTAGGTATAGTTATAAAGAGCCTGTTTATTATATCGGAGATACAAAAGCAGACAAGCAGATGGTGGATAATTTTAATAAAGAAGAAATGAAAAATATCATTTTTATTTTATACCAAAATCAACATAATAAAGATATACAAAATGATTTAAAGGTAGAAAAACCTGAGGATATTTTAGAGGTAATAAAATGATTATAGCGATAGATGGACATGCAGGAAGCGGAAAAAGCACAATTGCAAAACTATTAGCAAAGAAACTCGGATATACCTATGTAGATACCGGAGCAATGTATAGAACAGTTGCTTTGTATGTTTTAAGAAACCATATCCCCTTAGAAGAACCTGCCATAGTAAAGGCAATGGAAAATATAGATATATATTTAGAAGATGAGAAAGTTTATCTAAATTCTGAAGATGTATCAGATTTGATAAGAACAGAAGAAATAGGACATTTAGCTTCTCAAATAGCAAGATTTAAAGAAGTTAGAAAAATTCTTGTAAATTTACAAAGGGAAATAGGAAAAAAAGCAAAAAATGTAGTAATAGAAGGAAGAGATACTGCAACTGTTGTATTTCCGGATGCAGATATAAAGATATTTATGACAGCATCTCAGCAGGTGAGAGCAAAAAGGAGAGTAGAACAGCTAAAACAAAAAGGTTTTAATGTCCCTTATGAACATATTTTACAAAAAGTAATAGAAAGAGATAAACTTGATATGGAAAGAAAAGAATCACCACTTAGACCAACAGAAGAATCAATAATAATAGATACAACAGATAAAACAATAGATGAAGTTATTGATTTTATCATTGAGATTGTTAAAAAGAAGGAGGCAAAGGAATGAAAGCAGCTTTTTATGAAAAATTAGAAGGATACAAAGCTATAAAAATTGGAGATTTACCAAAGCCTCAAATAAATGAAAATGAAGTTCTTGTAAATGTAAAAGCTTTTTCTTTAAATCATCTTGATATATGGGTAATGAATGGTATGTATCCTATGGAGATAAAGCTTCCTCATATATTTGGTTCAGATGCTTCCGGCATCGTAGTGGAAGTAGGAAAAAATGTTAAAAATATAAAAGTTGGTGATGAAGTTATAGTTTATTCCGGATTATCTTGTGGATATTGTGAAAAATGCCTGTCAGGGAAAGATAATGAATGTAAAGAGTTTAGACCTCTCGGGACAATAGATGATGGAGTTTCTGCAGAATATGTAAAAGTTCCTGCAATAAATGTATTTAAAAAACCGGAAGGGCTAACTTTTGAAGAAGGAGCAAGTATTGGAATTACATATATAACAATGAGGCATTCTCTTATAACAAGAGGAAAAATAGAGCAAGGAGATACGGTTTTAATCCATGGAGGAGCTTCCGGTGTAGGCACTGCCGGTATTCAGATAGCAAAATTATATAATGCAAAAATAATAACCACAGTAGGCGACGACTGGAAAATCCCAAAACTAAAAGAGATGGGAGCCGATTATGTAATAAATTATAAAAAACAAGATTTTGTCAAAGAAGTAAAAGAAATAACAAATGGAGAAGGTTGTGATATTGTAATAGACCATATAGGAGCAGAAAGTTTTAGTAAATCTTTGTCTTGTGCTAAAAAAGGTGGTAGAGTTATAACATTTGGAACAACTACCGGTGCAGAAGTTAATATAAATTTAAGATATATTTTCGGAAAAAATTTAACAATCCACGGCGTATATATGGGAACAAAATCAGAATTTAGCAAACTATTAAAACTATTTCCTGATAAATTAAGACCGGTTATAGATAGTGTATATCCATTGGAGCAGGTGCAAAAAGCTTACGAAAAAATGTTAAGCAGACAGTTTTTCGGAAAAATAGTAGTAAAGGTTGAATAAAATGAACACCTTAGAGAAAGAATTTTTAACATTAAAAGAAGCTTCTAAATGGGCAACTGAATTTTTGAATAAAAAAATTACCGAAAGCAATATTTCTTATTTAATTAACTATGGAAGAATAAACAAATATAGTAAAAATGGGAATATATTAGTTTCCTTGAAAGAATTAAAAGAATATTATGAAAGAAATATCTTAAATAAAGAACAAAAAATAAAAGAAAAACTCGGCAAAGATATTAGTTGGGATTTGTCTTTTGATTGGTTATCTGAAAAAGAAAGAACAAAACATGTCCATAGATTACATCCTTATAAAGGTAAATTTATTCCCCAACTTGTTGAATACTTTTTAAGTAAATTCTTTAAGGAAGGTGACATCATCCTTGACCCTTTTGTAGGTAGCGGAACAACATTAATTCAAGCTAATGAAATGAATATTCATAGCATAGGAATAGATATATCGGAATTTAATACAATTATCACAGAAGTTAAATTTAGCAGAGTAAATATATCGGAACTCCAAAAAGTAATAAACAACATTTTAAAAATTCTAAAAAATTATGAAAAAAATAATCAAATTATAGAATTTGAAAAAGAGATAAAAAAATATCTTGAAGAATTTAATAAAATTAATTTTCCATCACCGGAATTTAAGAAAAAATTTAGAGAAGGTAAGATTGATAAAGATTATTTAATGGCGAAACAGAATGAAATTTCAGATATTTATCAAAATTTGATAAAAAAATACAACATTCTTTTAAATCAAACAAATGAAAATTCATTTTTAGATAAATGGTATATTCCAACTGTTAGAGAGGAAGCACAAAAAATTTTAAGTATTATTCAAAATATTGAAGATAAAAATATTAAAAAGAGTTTAATGGTTATTTTAAGCAGAACTATGAGGTCAGTAAGGGCTACAACACACATGGATTTAGACAGATTAAAAGAGCCTCAATATACACCTTATTTTTGTTATAAACATTTCAAAATATGCAAACCTGTTTTTTCTCTTATTCAAGTATTTAAAAAGTATGCAAATGATACAATTGAAAGAATTCAAGAATACCAAAGCATAAAAACAGATGCTTATCAAGAAGTTTTAACGGGAGATAGTAGAAGTATAGATATTTTTGAAGAAATTAAAAAGAAAAATGAAGATTTTTATAACCTTTTAAAAAATAAAAAGATAACCGGAATATTTACATCTCCCCCGTATGTAGGGCAGATTGATTATCATGAACAGCACGCTTATGCTTATGAACTTTTTGGCATAGAAAGAAAAGATGAACTTGAGATAGGGCCTTTATATAAAGGTAAAGATAAAGAAGCAAGAGAAAGTTATATTGAGGGGATAACACAAGTTTTAAAAAATTCTCTTAAATATATGGTGGATAATCCGATTATAATAATAGTGGCAAATGATGAATATAATCTATACCCAAAAATAGCAGAAAATGTCGGATTAAAAATAATAGAAGAATATAAAAGACCGGTTCTAAATAGAACTTCAAGGGATAAAAATGCTTATTATGAAAGTGTTTTTGTTATGAGGAAATACAAATGATAAACGATAATAAAAGCCAACTCATAGCTTTAGAAGTTATACGAGTTTTAAAGGCAAGATTTGATAATTTTCCTGAAGATAGTCAAAATAATAGAAATGCACCTTTTCATGAAGCATTTCTAAATGCATTTAAAGATAAAATAGAAAAATATGTTGATAATATTCCTTATTTTATTTCTCTTTCAAGTTGGCTACATGGGTTAAATACAACCTTAGGACAATCATTTTTTGAGAATGTTGCTCATATATTAAGTAATTGGGAAAAAAGAACTTTCAAGAAATGCAAAATTACAGAAAAACAACAAAATACAATTTTAGAAATAATTACAGACCTAAAAAATGGACAGAGAAAACCAAATTTAAATGAAGAAAATAAATTAATATTCCAAATTGGTGGAGATTTAGTTAATGCTTTAGATTTTACTGCTGATGTTTTTATTATGGAAAAAGACTATATAGAAGCCATTGAATTAAAATCAGTTCGTCCAAATGCCGGAGAAATGAGAGGAGAAAAATTAAAAATCCTTTCCGCAAAGGCATGTTTAAAACTTAAATATCCGGATAAAGAAATAAGGTATTTTATAGGTTTTCCATTTGACCCTTTAAGTGATACCCCGACAGGATTTGATAAAGAGAAATTTATGAAACATCTAATAGAATTTGAAAAATATTTTGCACCAGAAGAAGTATTATTAGCAGGCGAATTATGGGATAGATTAAGTGGAGAAACAAACACAATGGAAAAGATTTTAGAAATTATAAATAAAATAGCAACACCAAACTTTTTAGAAAATTATGAATTTATAAACAATCCTCAAAATTTTGAAAAAGATAAGCAAAAATATATGAATATTTTAAAAGAGTGGTGTTTATTAGATGAAATCAAAATATTTGAAAATTATGAAGACTTGAAATCCAAAAATCCAAAAATAATAAATCAAGAGTTATTTAAAGATGGTAAATACAATATTAACAGAAAAAAATTAATAAAAGGAAATTTATGAAAGCGATTGAAATATTTGATTTGTATGTTTATTTAGGTGGAAGGTATATTTTAGAAGATATAAATATTCAGATAGAAGAAGGGGAAATTGTTGCTATTGTTGGTCCTAATGGTGGTGGAAAAACAACATTAATCCGGACTATACTTGGATTAATAAAGCCGGAAAAAGGCATTATAAAAATTTTTGATAAAACTATAAAAGAAGCCATAAAAGAAGGAATTATTGGATATTTACCCCAAAGGGCTGATTATGAGATAGATTTTCCTTTCTCAGCATTAGATGTGGTTATGCTTGGGTTGATAAATAAAAAAATGTCCGAAAAAGAAAAGAGAAAAGAAGCATTAAAATATATTGAGTATGTAGGTATGTCCGGCTTTGAATATAAACCTTTTTCTAAGCTTTCCGGTGGACAAAAACAAAGAATATCAATTGCAAGGGTTTTGGCCTCTGAGCCTAAGATTATGTTTTTAGATGAACCTTCAACCGGAATAGATGTTGTTGCACAGGAAGGATTTTATGATTTTTTAAAGAGATTAAGAGATGAAAAAGGTATAACAATAGTTATGGTATCACATGATATTGGTGTTGTTGGAAATTTTGTAGATAAAGTAGCTGGATTAAATAAAAAATTACATTATTTTGGGCCACCACAGCAGTTTTTACAAAAAGATGTATTATTTAATCTATATGGCTCAGAAGTAAAACTTCTTATCCACTCACCTGAATGTATAACTTGCCAAAATTTTAGCTTAAAATGAATATTGCAGTTTTAATCTCAGTTTTAGTAGTGATAGCAGTATTAATAATTTCTTTATTATTTCATATTGCTATTGTAGTTTTATTGATATGGGCAATAAACACAATTTTCAATGCAAATATAGAGTATAATTTTACAAATATTGTAGCCGGAATTGTTATTATATTTATTTTAAGATGGATTTTAAAGAGGAAGTAATGGAGTTATTAGATATATCATTTATAAGAAATGCAATAATAGGTGGAGTTTTATTATCTTTACTACTATCTGTTTTATCTCTTTTTATAGTTATAAAAAAATGGTCATTTATAAATATAGGAATATCCCATGCAGCATTTGGTGGTCTTGCTATTGGTTTTGTAGCAGGAATATCCCCAAGTTTAACAGGCTCTTTATTTGCAGTTTTTATAGGTCTACTGATAGGATATATTAGTAAAAAAGGAAATATCCATGAAGATATATCAATAGGTATATTATTATCTATGTCAATGGCTCTTGGAGTTATTGTTATAACATTTGCACCTAATTATAATTCTGATTTATTTGCATTTTTATTTGGGAATATACTCACCATAACAGATGAAGATATTTATATTTTGCTTTTATTTTCAATATTTACATTTATATTTTTATGGCTTTCTTTTAAGAAAATTCTTTATTGCTGTTTTGATGAAGAACTTGCTTATATCAGTGGTATAAACACTAATTTTTATTACTATATGATGATTACAATTCTTGCAATTGCTACGGTTTTATCTATTAAGCTTGTAGGGACAATACTTTCATCTGCTATGATGATACTTCCGGCAGCAGTTAGTTCTCAAATATTTTGGCATTATAAAAAAATATTAATATCTTCTGTTATTATCAGTTTAATAATGGTTCTTCTTGGTATCTTTGTATCTTTTGAGTATAATCTTCCTTCCGGAGCAACAATTGTTCTTATTTATTCAATAGTATTTTTTATCGTATTTATATTTAGAAAAATAGTTATAAAGGATTAAAAAATGAGCCTTCCAAGATTCATAGCAAAAGTTGAAGATAATATTGCTTATCTTGAAGATGAAGAGCTACACCATGCAATAAAAGTTAAAAGATTAAAAGAAGGGGATTTATTAGAAATAAATGATTTACAGGGAAATATATACAAAGCAAAAATTATAGAAATTAATAAAAAATATGCAAAACTGGAAATTATTGAAAAAATTCAGCAAGAAGAAGAAAAATTAAAAACAACTCTTTATTTAGCAGTTCCTTATCAACTTTCTAAAATTGATGAAATTATAGATAATATATCTCAGCTTGGAGTCTATAAATTTGTTCCGGTAATAACTAAAAATTGTGCAATAAAAGAGCAAGATGTTATAAAAAAATTGGAAAAATGGAAAAAAATAGCAATCCAATCTATAAAACAATGCAAAAGAGTTTATCCTGTTGTTATTGAAAAACCTATAAAATTGGATAAAATAATAGATAACTATCAGTTGAAAATTGTTTTTTATGAAAAAGAGAGAGAAAAAAGTTTGCATGATATAGAAATGAATAAAGATATAACAGATATAGCTGTTGTTATAGGAAATGAAGGTGGCTTTACGGAAGAAGAGATAAATTTATTATTGAAAAAAGGATTTCAAAAATTAAAACTTTGTAATAACATTTTAAGGATGGAAACTGCTATAATAGTAGGTATATGTCAGATTAATTTTAAGTTTGGAGGTTAAAAATATGAAAAAATTAATAGCATTTTCAGTGGTATCAGCATTGCTTATTACTTCATGTGCAGAAACTTATAGACCTTCCCAAACAACTTATGAAGGTGGCCTTATCGGTGCAGTAACAGGAGCAACTGCCGGAGCAATCCTTACACATGATAACAAATGGAAAGGTGGCGTTATAGGTGGAGTTCTTGGAGCAATTGCAGGAGCAACAATAGCAGAGATATCAAAAAGAGGAGCAGTTGAAGCAGTACAAAGTGGAAGACCTGTCCAATATACATCAGAAGATGGAAGAGTAGTGTATAGAGCAGAACCAATAGATAATAATCAAAGAACAGAATGTAAAAAAGTTAAAGAAACTATCATAGAAAATGGGAAAGTAGTCAAAGAACAGATTAAAGAAGTTTGTGAAAGTACAAAGGTAGAAAACAAATATTAATGGAGTTTTAAGATGGCTTTTCCTACGAACCGGCTTAGAAGATTAAGAAAAAATGAAAATATAAGAAGGCTTGTAAGGGAAACTCATCTTTCGGTTGATAATCTTATTTATCCTATATTTGTAGAAGATGGTGTAAATATAATAAAAGAGATACCTTCTATGCCGGGCATTTTTAGATATTCAATAGATAATCTATCTAAGGAACTTGATGAGGTTGTAGAGCTTAATATTCCTGCTATCTTATTATTCGGTATTCCTTCTCATAAAGATGAGATAGGTTCTGATACCTTTAATGATGAAGGTATTATACAAAGGGCTATAAGATATATAAAACAAAATTATCCTCAGCTTTATGTTATTACAGATGTTTGTTTTTGTGAATATACTTCCCATGGACATTGTGGAGTTTTACATAATCATGATGTAGATAATGATGCCACCCTTGAAAATACAAAAAAACAAGTTATCTCTCATGCAAAAGCCGGTGCAGATATGGTAGCACCATCAGGAATGATGGATGGAGTTGTAAAAGCAATAAGAGAAGCCTTAGATTCTGCCGGATATTATGATATTCCGATAATGTCATATTCTGCAAAATATGCTTCTTCTTACTATGGACCATTTAGGGAAGCAGCAGATTCTACACCTGCTTTTGGAGATAGAAGAACATATCAGATGGATATTGGAAATAGATTAGAAGCCTTACGAGAAGTAGCCCTTGATATAGAAGAGGGAGCAGATATAGTAATGGTTAAACCGGCATTGGCATATCTTGATATAATAAGAGAAATAAAAGATAGTTTTAATATTCCTCTTGCTGCTTACAATGTAAGTGGTGAGTATTCTATGATAAAAGCTGCCGGAAAACTTGGCTGGATAGATGAAAAAAAGGTAATGCTTGAAACAATCACTGCAATTAAAAGAGCCGGTGCGGATATAATTATTACTTATTTCGCAAAAGAAATTGCAAAAATGATTAAATAGATTTTAATTTTAAAAATATCATTGCAGTTATGATTGCATCATTTAAGGCATCATGTTTTCCAAAAGTTGGAATATCTAAATCTTTAATGATAGTATCAAGTCTTAAATCTACATTTCCTTGTGGAATTATTCCTATTTTATAATCATAATAAAGTCCGGATATATCTATATATCTATTTGGAAGGGTAGTTCCGGATAATTTTTTAAAATATTTATTTATCATAGCTATGTCAAACTCTATATAATATCCTACCAAAGTTCTATTTCCTACAAATCTGACGAATTTATCAATAGCTTCATAAACATCTATTCCATTTTCTAAATCTTTTTTTCTAAGTCCATGGATTTTTATACTTTCTTCATTAATTTCTTTTACCGGTTTTACTAATTGGTAAAATCTTTCAGAAAGTAATATTTGATTATTCTTAATTTTAACTGCTCCTATTGAGAGAATATCATCTTCTTTTGGGTTTAATCCGGTTGTTTCCGTATCAAAAGCCACAAATTCATCTTCCGGTGGTTCTTCAAACAAAAATAGATAATCTTTATTTTTAAGCTGTTTTTTCTTAAACTCTATTTTTAATCTTTCAAAAATCTTCATGATATATAATTTAGCTTATAATGATTTGTTATAAAATCTTTAAATTTGTTAACTATTTTAAAGCAATCTTTAAGCATATCAGCTTCTATATTAGATAAATCTTTTAAATTTATATAATTATCAGGTTTTTCATTAGCTTTTATCTTTTTTATTTTCGCTTTTAATCTCAATGTTTGCATAAATTCATAAGCTTCTATTAATTCCCTTGCAAACTCTCTATTGAATAAATTTTTCTCAGATAGCTGTTTTATTCTTTCAAATGTGTTTGTTTCTTTTATTCTGTATTCTACTGCCAATGTTCTAACTCCATGAACAATAGGGAATATACCACCTTTTTTAATATCTATCTTATCTTTTTCTTCCTTTATAAATGTTCCAAATATTGATAAAGGTGTTTTAAATTGTAAAACCGGAAGAGCAAAATGAGATAAAATTAACCTATTTTCATTTAAAACATCAAATATATATTCTCTTAATTCTTCTGCTAAATATTCTTCTCCATCAATAGGTAATATATCTATCATTATTGATAAATTTAGATATTTTTCATGTTTATCTATCCATTTTAAAATATCTTCTTTGTATTCGGATAATTTTTTTCTAAATTCTTTATTTGATACCATAACATTTCCATCACATGGTGGATAACCAAGATATATCAAACTTTGTGTAAATTTATTTGCAAACTCTTCTAAATCTTTATTAAATCCATCTTTTAATATCAATCCATTATCTTGGTCTGTTTTTAATATCTGCTCTTTTCTTCCTTCACTACCCATTATTATAAGGGCCACATTATTTTTTATCTCTTCATCAGCTAATAGATTAAAAACTTTTTTGTATATTTTTATATTGATTTCTGTTACAAATTTCATTATATGTCTTATTCTAATTCCTTCTTTTAAAAGTAGATTTACAACATTTATCATTCCTTCTGATATATTTTTTACTTCTTCTAAGGAAGAGGCTTTTTCTATTTTTAAGGCTAAAAATTGTGGTTGATTTGAATAAAGAGTTAATAAATCTGTTTCATTTAGTATTCCAACAATTTTTCCTTTATCTTCTATTACTACTCTTTTTATATTATGTTTTATCATTTTCATTATAGCATCAAATAAAAAATCATCTATATTTACAGATATTAAATTTTTATTTGCTATCTCTTCTATCGGTAGATTTATATCTTTTTGGGCTATTATAACTTTCTTTCGTAAATCGGAATCTGTTATTATTCCATAATTTTCTCCAAAATCTACAATTATAGATGTGGCTTTTTGTTTATCCATCTCTTTTACTGCTTCTATTATTGGTAGATTTTTATCTAAAATAACTGGTTTTGAAAAAGGTATATTTTTTATTTTTGAGAATAGATATGTGTCTGTTTGGGATAATGAGCTTAACCTTTCGGATAATGATTTTAAGAAATAATTTTGAAATTCTTTATTTTCTTCAAATATTTGTTTGATTATAGTTTTTGGAATTTTGTATAAAATAGCTTCTTCTTTGGCCACAAATATATTTTCTGAATTTCCATTTTTTATTGATTTTATATCAAATGTGGCATCTTTTGGATAATATTCAACTTCTTTTCCTTCTTTATCTATCTCTACTATTAAGCCTTTCAAAACTATATAAATATTGTTCTCTGTATCTTCTACCTGTTTATTTTCTTTCAGATAAACAATATCCGTATTGTTTATTATTTTATCTAACTGGTTTTCTGTTAAAAATTGGTATGGTGTTGTGCTTTTTAAATATAGTTTAATATCTGCTAAACTCATTTTTTCCTCTTTGTTAAAAATAGGGAGCTAAAAGCTCCCCTTTATAAATTAATGTGAAACGGCTCCTTCTGCACCTATTCCGGTTTGAGACCTTACATATTGTGGCTCAAATCCTTCTTTATCTATTTTAGCTCTTTCAGAGTTATCAAGTTTAGATATTATGTAAGCTACTATAAATGTAGCTGTCATAGAGAATATAGCCGGATTTTTGAGTTTAATTAAGCCATCAGGATTTCCGAGAACATCTTTCCAAACTGCCGGGCTGATTATAATTAATACTATAGCTATAACAAGTCCTGTAAGACCACCCCAGAAAGCTCCTCTTGTTGTCAATCCTTTCCAGTATATAGATAACAATAATATTGGGAAGTTAACAGATGCTGCAATAGCAAATGCAAGACCAACCATAAATGCAACGTTTTGTTTTTCAAAAGCTATTCCAAGTAAGATAGCAAGAATACCTATAATAAATGTTGTTATTTTAGAAACTTTCATTTCTGTTTGTTCATCTATTTTACCTTTTCCTATTACATTAGCATAAAGGTCGTGGGATATTGTGGAAGCACCGGCAAGGGTTAATCCGGCTACAACTGCTAAGATTGTAGCAAAAGCAACAGCTGAAATAAATCCCATGAATACACTACCACCAACAGCATTTGCCAAATGAATTGCAGTCATATTTTCTCCACCGATTAATGCTTTTTTATCTCCGATAAGGTTTTTAGTTTCATCAGTTGCAGATACTATTTTTGTTATACCATCAACTACAATCTGTTTTGCATTTGTGAAAAATTCAGGATGATTTACAAATAAAGCGATAGCACCAAATCCTATTATGAATGTAAGAATATAGAAATATCCTATAAATCCGGTAGCAAAGAAAACTGATTTTCTTGCTTCTTTTGCATTTGGAACTGTGAAAAATCTCATAAGTATGTGAGGTAATCCGGCTGTTCCAAACATAAGTGCAAGCCCAAGAGATATAGCATTAAGAGGGTCAGATACAAGTCCACCGGGAGCCATTATAGCTTCACCTTTTGCATGAACCTGAGTAGCTGTGCGGAATAACTCTGTAAAGCTAAATCCAAAATGCATTAAAACCATTAAAGCCATAAAAGAAGCACCACCAAGTAATAAAATTGCTTTAACTATCTGTATCCATGTTGTTGCAAGCATTCCACCAAAAGTAACATATATAATCATAAGCGTTCCTACTATTATAATTGCGGTAGAATATGGTAAGCCAAATAGAAGCTGAATTAATTTTCCTGCACCAACCATCTGAGCAATAAGATAAAAGATTACAACCGAAATAGAACCAAGAGATGCAAGAATTCTTATTCTTCTTTGTTCAAGTCTGAAAGAAGTGACATCTGCAAATGTATATTTACCCAAATTTCTAAGAGGTTCTGAAAGTAAAAACATAACAATAGGCCAACCGACTAAGAAACCGATTGAGTATAATAATCCATCATAACCGGATTTATAAACAAGACCTGCTATACCAAGGAAGCTTGCAGCTGACATAAAATCACCTGCAATAGCAAGACCATTTTGAAAACCGGTAATACCACCACCTGCTGTATAGAAATCCTTAGCTGTTCTGGTTCTCTTTGCTGCCCAATATGTTATTCCAAGTGTAGCAGCTACAAATATGAGGAACATTATAATTGCATTCATATTTACCGGTTGCTTTTTTACTTCTCCTTCAACTCCGGCAGCAAAAGCCAAAGCTACAACTGCCAAACTTGCTAAGTAAAAAAATATCCCTCTCTTTGAAAGCATCTGATTATACCTCCTTTTTTACTTTTTCTTTAATTTTTTCTGATAATTCATCATACTCTTTATTTGCTATATAAACATATACTCCGGTAAGTAAAAAAGATATAACAATTACACCAATACCAATAGGAATACCTATTGTTGTAACACCATCTCCGAGCTTTGTAGCAAGAAATTCTTTATTAAATGCTACAAGCAAAATAAATCCAAAATAAACAATAAGCTCAATGGCAGTCAGGGTTATCATAATTTTATTCCTTTCTGCTACTAGCTTTTGAAACTCCGGCAATGATTTAATTTTTTCCACTAATTTGTAATCCATGGCATACCTCCTTTTAGAAGTTATAATTTGCTATTAATCTATATTCTGTAAAGTTTTGTCCCGGCACAAAATTCCATGTATATATTCCTCTGGCTTTCCATTCTAAATTTTTAATTAATCTGCATTTATAAGTGATGTCCCAGTCTGTTTCAGATGCATCGTGGGTTCTTGAAGCATATACAGCTTTATTACCAACATTAAAGTAAGAATATGCTACATGAAGATTTAATCCTTTAATAATGTCATAACTTGCTCCTACTTTCCAAGCTGTAGTATCTGCTACATAACCAAGTCTTGTAACAGTTCCTTGCACAAATCCAGGTGTTCCACCCCAAGGAGTTACTAAACCACCATTTAATAATTTTCCTTCATCTTTGCCTGTTGTTGACCATGCTGCATATACATTTAAAGAAGAAACAGGATTAACATTTATTTTTGCACCAAATAAATTAGCTCCTACTTCTTTACCGAATACTTTTTTAATATTATTTCCTACATTTGTTTCATTTATATACTGAGCTGATACTGTTGTTTTCATATTTGCAACATTAAATGTATAATCTCCCTGTAAATAAACTGCATTTAACATATCCCATGCATAATAATCCCAAAACTGGAGTTTTAAGTTAGGTATTCCTTCATATATAGCTGCAAGAACTGTGACACCGGCATTGCTTTTTCCTATGGCTTGTTTACCCATATTCATAAAATTACCGGTATCATATTTTGCAAGTCCAACATTTAAAGATGTATATCCTCCACATCCATAACCTGATTGTAAACCAAGATATGAGCATGCACTATAAGCATTTGCAAATGTTCCATAAGCCATATTCCAGAAATGTCCTAAGATTAAAGTTGTTTTATCTAAGGATTTATTTGTGATTAATGCCCCTTCAAATAAATTAGGAAGCATTCTTGCATCATCCATTCCTGCAAGAGGAGTATTTATTTCCTGTCTACCTATCTTCAATGTGGTTTTATTTATATCATATTGCAAATATAACTGACCTACATAAGTAGTGCTTTTTTTATCTTTACCAAATAAAGAAGAGTCTAAATGCTTATTTAATACTCCATTATCTGTTCTGTGGGCATCAATACCATTAGTTGTGTAAAACATTACTCCGGCTTTTAAACCATAAACAGGAGCAGTTTCAAAACCGGCTTTACCACCGATAGCAAAAGCAGACCTGTCATTTCCTCCACTTTCATAATTTCTATCAATGTAAAAAGCCCTAATCTGCCCAAGTAGTTTAGCCTCTTTAAAGGCAGATTCTAAATCTGTTGCTGCAAAAGATTGGGTAGCCACCCCAGCAATTAATGTTGCTACAGCTAACTTTTTCATCTTAAAATACCTCCTTTTAAAATAATGTTTTATAAAATTTTGTAAAACCTTGTTATATTTTTATTAAATAAAACAAAAATAATAAGGGAGCAAATATGCTCCCTTACAAAACAATTATTCTTCAAGGGTAGAAGTATCTCCAAGCTCAAGACCAAGTTCCCTTGCTTTTAATAATCTTCTCATTATCTTTCCACTTCTTGTTTTTGGCAATTTATCTACAAACTCTATCTCATCCGGCACTGCTATAGCTCCAAGTATCTCTTTTACCGTATCTTTTATTCTCTCTTTTAACTCCTCTGAAGGCTGAATTCCTTCTTTTAATATCACAAATGCTTTTATTGATTCTCCTTTTATATTGTGTGGTTTTCCTATTACTGCTGCTTCTGCTACTGCAGGATGTTCCA
>NZ_FXTX01000020.1 GCF_900182795.1 Venenivibrio stagnispumantis | reverse complement strand
GTTTCTTTAACAGCTCTTTTAATTCTTCCGTATTCTCTTTTATTAACTCTCTTTTTACTCTCTTCATATTAATTATTATACATCAGTTTTGGTATAACATTCTAATCTTATTAATTTTCTGTAAGAAACATTTCCAAGATTTTTGTATTTTATAGTGGTATTAATTTTTTCTTCAAAAGCTTGTATAAATATCTGTTTTCCTTTTTCATTAAGATAACTAAATTCAATATCTTCATCAAAATGTTTTAGTTGAATTTGTCCTTTATTAATTAAGCTAAATATAACTTTATCAACAATAATAGGTTTAAAAATTTCAGCTAAATCAAGATTGAGACTAAAGCTTCTTTGATTTGTTTCGTGAAGATACCCTATTCTGGGGTCTAAATGGGTTCTATAAATTTGTGCAAGTATTGTGGTATAAAGTAATGAATTTCCAAAACTTATTAATGCATTTATTGGATTTTTTGGTGGTTTTTTTGTTCTTTTATCAAAATAAAAATCATCTGAATTTAAAATAACATTGAATGCTTCATAATATGTTTTTCTAATATCTCCTTCTATTGCCATTATAGAAGGAATATCTGTTTTTAAATTTATTTCTTTTGCCTTATTTTCTATCTCTTGAATATAAGAATTTATTAATTCTTCTTTTGCTTTTTTGTAATAAGAAAGGTTTTTTAAAATATTTGAAACAGCTCCAATTATAAAACTTTTTGCCAAGAATATTCTTTCTTCATGATTTAGATAAAATTCTGCTTGTTTTAAAGTTATTAATCCTGAATTTAGATATTCTCTTGGATAAAATGTTCCGATATAATATCCGTAATGGTTATAAAAAAATAAAGGAATTTGATTTTTTGTCAAAAATTCTAAAACTCTTTTATTTAAATCTAATTCGCCCAAAATATGGATTTCTGATATTGAATTTATAGGTATAACTTTTTTCTCGTCATTTTCTTTTATAAATATGATTGTGTTATCTTCTCTTTTTAATTTTCCATTATTAAATATATAAATTGGTTTTTTCAATTTTTAGCTCCAACACATTTCTTTATAAGCACAGGTTTTGCAGTATTGGATTTTCAGCGGTTTGGGTGGTTTATCTTTGTTTAAGATATTTTTTATTTCTTTTATTGCTGTAAAAAGCTCTTTTTCTATCTCTTGTGTTAAAGTTATTTTTTCTTTTTTTCTTTCTTCCGGTATAAGAAGTTCTCCTTCTAAAAATATACCTTTTTGTTTTAAATAAAGCAAATAAAATGCTACTTGCATTATTGCACTTTTTAGATATTTAGATGATTTTTTTATCTCTCCGACTATCTTTTTAGAAGAAAGAATATCTATTTTTATAGTATTATCAATAAAAATTTCTTTTTTCTCTCTTTTATAAAATATCTCATGAATATGTTTTCCTAATAATAAAAAGTCATTTTCTTGGTCTGCTTCAATACTATGTCCTATATACCAAACTTCCCTCGGACAAATATAATAATACCATATAAGCGTTCCGTTTATCTTTTCTAAATCTTCCATAATACCATTAATTTTAAGTTAAAAAATATCCGATTTCAACTCCTCATAGACACGCTACAAACGAAATATTATTAGAGGAGTTAGAATGGCAAAGAGGTTTTCAGTTCCTTATAAGTATAGCACAATTTATTTAATAATCTATCAAAAGACAAATATAATCTTTTACTTTTTCTAATATATCTTCTGGAGCTTGCTGTATAAATTGAGCTTTTCTTTCTTTGTAATCAAGACTCCTTACTTGGTCAGCCAATATTACACCTTTTATTTTTTCTATATTTATTTCAACTTCAAATGGATAACCTTTTGAAACAGAAGTTATAGGACAAAAAATTGCTAATTCTGATTTTTCATTGTAATCTTTTGGTGATAAACATATAGCCGGTCTTCTTTTCGCTTGCTCTCTTCCTACTTGTGGGTCAAAATCAAGCCATACAATATCGCCTATATCCGGAATATATATTTCACCAAACCTCTTTACCAATAGGTTTACCCCAGTCTATTTCTTTGTGTCTATTTTGAGGGGTAATTTTGGATATTAGCTCTTTGAGTCTTTTTTTATCCTTCGCTTTTCTTTTTCTTTGTGAAACAGTTTCTGTTTTATTTTCATTAAACATTATTTTTCACCTCTTCTAATTAATTTATAAATTTTAATTTCATTGTCAATAGATATTTTACAAATAATACGTAATACTTGCAACAATTAAAATAAATTAAAAGTTTCAACTCCTCATAGGCACGCTACAAACGTTTAGTGATAGCAGATATGGATAAAGCTACAAAAGTAGGTTTCAACTCCTCATAGGCACGCTACAAACCAGAGATATGTTAGAGATTATGATTGGGATGAAAGAGTTTCAACTCCTCATAGGCACGCTACAAACTGCTTTTGGCACAACATCTTCAAATGGCTTTATCTCAGTTTCAACTCCTCATAGGCACGCTACAAACTCATAATATTCATTACTATTTATAACAGAAGCCAAAGTTTCAACTCCTCATAGGCACGCTACAAACGCAAAAAATTTGAAGAAATGCTGGAACAATATCTGTTTCAACTCCTCATAGGCACGCTACAAACTGTGATTATCAGAAACTCATCTCTGTATGAGTTCCTATTTCAACTCCTCATAGGCACGCTACAAACTCTCAACTTTCAGAGAAAGTAAATGAAAATTCTTTTCGTTTCAACTCCTCATAGGCACGCTACAAACTGACAATGGATGTGCTATTATTAAATTATATGACTAGTTTCAACTCCTCATAGGCACGCTACAAACGATGTTCTAACTTATTCACAAAATCCAAGCGAGAAACGTTTCAACTCCTCATAGGCACGCTACAAACCCACCATTGATGCAGAAATCTATACATCTGCTCCGAGTTTCAACTCCTCATAGGCACGCTACAAACGATGTTCTAACTTATTCACAAAATCCAAGCGAGAAACGTTTCAACTCCTCATAGGCACGCTACAAACAAAGCCCAAAATCCGGTCTATGAATATCTGTTCCCTGTTTCAACTCCTCATAGGCACGCTACAAACGCAAGCAGAAGAAGAACTGCTTGCTTTTCTATCAAAGAGTTTCAACTCCTCATAGGCACGCTACAAACCCCGAAACTTTATATCTTATTCAGTTGCCAAGTAATGCTTGCAATTACTTATCTATATTATATCATAATACAAAAATTTATTTCTGTCAAATTGAATTTATTTTCAGTCGACCTTCAATCTTGCAAAAAATACCGGACATCGGCTAATCCTTGATACTCTAAGCTAAACTTCCAATTTTTACCATTTTTCCCTATGAGATTTTGTCTCAATTAGCCCTAAAAAATCTACATCGACGGACTCAAATTTTTCAATATCAATTATGGCTTGTTTAATGATAAAATATATTAAAAACAAAATAAGGAGTGTAAGCAATAATGCGTAAGTTAGAACAGATTATAGAAAGGATTTTATGGGAAAGTAGATTGATGATATTTTTAGCAGTTATTGCTGCGATTGTTGCAGCTTTAATTCTTGTAGTTATTGGAACTTATGATATTATCCAGATATTAATAGAGATGGGGCATGCTTTTTCAGATAAAGAACTTTATGAAAGTTTTCATAAAGATGCAATTACCCATATTATTAGTGCAATAGATGCATATTTAATATCTACCGTTTTATTAATTTTTGGAATAGGATTATATGAGTTATTTATAAGTAAAATAGATTATGCAGAAAATGATACCCGGTCTTCAAGAATATTAATTGTTCATTCTTTAGACCAACTTAAAGATAAACTTGCAAAAGTAATAGTTATGGTATTAATTGTTACATATTTTAAACATGCTGTTTCTATAAAATATGAAGATATTTTAAGCTTATTATATTTAGGTGCAGGTATTATCCTTATTGCTCTTGCTATATACTTTCTTGGTAAAAATCATCATGAAGAAAAAGGAGAATAATGTTTATGTCTTTGAAAGATTTCATTATACCGGCTATTGATATAAAAGATGGAAAAGCTGTTAGATTATTTAAAGGAGATTATAATCAGATAACTGTTTATTCTGATAATCCGGTAGATTTGGCAAAAGATTTTGAAGAAAAGGGAGCTAAACATCTTCATATTGTTGATTTAGATGGAGCAAAAGAAGGATTTTCCAAAAATTTTAAAATAGTTGAAAATATTATAAAATCTGTATCTATTCTGGTAGAATTTGGTGGTGGTATTAGAGATTATCAAACAATAAAAAATCTTGTTTCTTTTGGAGTAAGTAGAATAATAATAGGAAGTATGATTTTTGAAAAAAAAGATGAAGTTATTAAAGCTATTTTTGATTTTCAAAATAAGATAGTAATCGGTATAGATGCAAAAGATGGAAAAGTAGCCATAAAAGGTTGGATAGAAACAACAGAAAAATCACCTCTTGAAATAGCAAAAGAATTTGATAATATTCCAATATGGGGATTTTTATATACAGATATTAGCAGAGATGGAGCAATGGTTGGTCCAAATATAGAAGCAACGGAATATCTTGCCAAAAATCTTAAACATCCGGTTATTGCTTCCGGTGGAGTCTCAAGTATAGAAGATGTTAAAAAATTATTTAAACTAAAAGATTTAGGTGTTTATGGTGTTGTAGTAGGAAAAGCAATATATGAAGGGAAAATAAGGTTGGAGGATTTATAAATGCAGATGATAAACACAGAAAAAGCACCAAAAGCCATAGGCCCATATTCACAGGCAATAAAATTTGAAAATCTACTTTTTATATCTGGTCAAATAGCCATAAATCCACAAACAAATCAATTAATAAATGGTGGTATAGAAGAACAAACAAAACAGGTAATGGAAAATATAAAAGCTATCCTACAAGAAGCAGGACTTACTTTTGATAATGTTATAAAAACAACAATATATCTAAAAGATATAAATGATTTTGCTAAAGTAAATGAGATTTATGGTAGTTATTTTAAAGAACATAAACCGGCAAGAGCCACAGTAGAAGTAAGCAGACTTCCAAAAGATGCATTAATAGAAATAGAAGTAATAGCAGGCATTTTATAAAGTGAGCAGTGAAAGCTTTTCTATAGAAAATCATCCGGACAGAATAAGATGGAATAAAAGATATGAGGAAGAGTTTGATTTATTTGATAAAAATCCATCTGAAATTGTTATGCAGTATTACAAAATCGCAAATATCGGAAAAGCCCTTGATATAGCCTGTGGTCTTGGTAGAAATAGCATATTTTTAGCAGAAAAAGGTTTTATTGTAGATGCAGTAGATATATCAGATATAGCTTTAAAAAATATAAAACATAAAAATATAAAAACTTATCAAGCTGATTTATCAGATTACAAAATAGAAAAAGAAAGCTATGATTTAATAATAAATATAAATTTTCTTGAAAGAAGGTTATTCCCCTATATAAAAGATGGTTTAAAGAAAGATGGGGTGTTAATATTTGAAACTTTCTTAGAAGGCTCTCCCCAAACATCAAATAAATCATATTTACTTAAAAAGAATGAGCTTTTACATTCTTTTTTATCTATGCAAATTATATTTTATCAAGAAAAAGAAGTAATTACTCATAAAAATGAAAAAGCATATAAAGCTTCCTTAGTAGCTATCAAAAAATGTTAAACCCCAAAATAAAACAGATTTTAAAATTATCTATTCCGGCAGCTGTAAATAATTTTTTTGATATGTTCCAACTTATTATTGATATGATTATGCTTGGAAGAGTTTCTCCTGCTTCTATAGCAGCTGTCGGTGTATCTATGCAATTTATTGGATTGCTTTATGCTATTATGTCTGTTTTTAATGTTGGAGTATCTGCAATTGTTTCAAGATACATAGGAGCAAAAGATAAAGAAAATGCAGAAAAAACCGTCTTTAATGTTGCTTTTATCTCTTTTTTATTCTCTATTCCTATAACGATTTTATCCTTTTTATATCCGGAAATTATTTTTAAATTTATGAATACATCAGAAGAGGTAAAAGAAAACGGAATAATATATTTAAGGATTTTATCAATAACATTTCCTATGCTTTTTATAGAAGCAGTTTTATATAGTTCTTTAAATGCCGCTTCTGACACAAAAACACCACTTAAAATAGGTATATTCGCAAATATTATAAATACAATTTTAGATTATATTTTGATTTTCGGAAAATTTGGATTTGAACCTCTTGGAGTAAAAGGAGCAGCAATAGCTACCACAACAGCTTATATTATCAGTTTTTTAATTTATCTTTATCTGTTTTTATCAAAAAAGCTAATTTTATCACTTCATTTTAAATTAGACAAAGAAATTATTAAAAAATCTTTAAAAATAGGAATTCCTTCCGGAATAGAAAGAGCAATTACTTATGGCTCATTTTTGGTATTTGTAAAGTTAATAGCAGAATACGGAACTTATACCCTTGCAGGTTATCAGATAGGACTTAGGATAGAAGGGCTTGCATTTATGCCCGGTTTTGGATTTACAATAGCAGCTATGGCTCTTGTAGGACAAAATCTTGGAGCAAAAAATCCGGAAGAAGCAGAAAAATCAGCTATTTTAACAGCAAAGATAGCAGCAATATTTATGGGTTTTATGGGATTATTTATGATATTTATACCGGAATATATTGCTCTTATATTCACAGATGATAAAAAAACCATAGAAGAAGCATCTTTATATCTTAAAATCGTAGGAATATCCCAAATCCCCCTTGCAATTACATTTGTTTTAAGTGGAGCTTTAAGAAGTGCCGGAGCCACAAAAACAACCCTTTTTATAAACGGATTTTCTTTATGGGTTCTTAGAATAATTCCGGCTTATATTTTATCCAAAATCTTTGGAAATATTTTATATATCTATTTAGCTATGACTTTTGAAACATACATAAAAGCTCTGATATTATACTATATCTTTAAAAAAGGAGATTGGAAATGGATAAAAATATGATTATGAATATTCTTTATTTCATTGTTATCCTGATTGCCGTTTATACGGCCTTTAAAATTGTTGGATTTGTAATGAGAATAATCTCCATAGGCATTATTATTGTTATTTCATATTTTATATGGAAATATTTTTTAAATAATTAATCCAGCTTTAAAAAATTATTAATATTTTCAATTTTATAAGGTTTATCTTTATAAATTATCTGTATATTATCTTCCTGCTTAGATAAAACAAAATCTTCAAATTTTAAGCCATCTTTGTATTCTATCACTTCTTCAAAAATATTAAAAATCCTATCATCTACAAAATTTAACTCATTTTTATCAATAATATATATTTTTTCTTTGCAATTTTCTTTATTTATCAGATTTTTTACATCAAAAATTAAATATCTTCCAAGATAATAACAATTTCCGGTTTTTGTTTTTATAAATAAAAATGGATATTTTTTAGTTTCAAATACATAAATTTTATTATACTCAGATTTTTCTTTTGAGATATCCAAAAATATGGCAGTAGTTATTAAAATAATTGTAATTCTTAAAATTGTTTTGATATTAAATATAAATATTCCGGTTAATATAAGCAGATAAACACTTATTGCAAATATTGATGGATTAAATCCTACAAAGTAGCCACCTATACCATTAAAGAAATCCACAATTTTATAAAAAATAATTCCAATATAATCCATACTTTTAGCTAAAAACTGATTTTGAAAGATTGTCATAATATTTAAAAATCCAATAGCAAGATAAGGATATAAAGGCAAGCTTGCAATCGGAGTAGCTATTATAGATATTATTGAAAATCCACCAAAATAATAAAGAACTACCGGCATAGTAAATAAAACAGCTACTATGGATATTAAAATAGAACTTATGAAAAATGTTAAAACCGGATTTTTTAAATCAATTTTGTAATTATTAATAAATAAAATTATTCCAAGAGTTGCTAAAAAAGAAAGTTGAAAACTGATAGAAAAAAGAGAATCCGGAGATATTAATAATATAATAAAACCTACAAAAAACAGGATATTTAAATTGTTTGATTTTATATAAAGTATCTTAGAAAGTAAAAAAAGATTTATCATAAAAACAGCCCTTACTACCGGAGCTTGTAATCCGGTAAAAATAGCATAAAAAGGCAGTAAAATCATCAAAATTATATATCTAACTCTTTCATTTAAGAAAAACAGAAAAAAATTTAATATAAAAGCCAAAATAGCAACATGAAAGCCGCTTATGGCAAGTAGATGGCTCAAACCAGTATAACTGAATTTAGATTTTGTTTCTTCTTGTAATTTGCCTTTTTCACCAAATATTAGGGCTAAACCTATGCCGAGAAGCTGCGGATTTATTGAGTATTTTTGATAATTTTGTATCATTTTTTCTTTTAGATTAAAAATTGTATATAAAGGATTATTAGAATTATCAACCTTCAAAAATCCTTCTATTGGTGAAACAATAATATCTTTATCTTTTATATAAGCTTTACCAAAAAGTTGTAATCTTGAAAGAAAATATATATTTTGAGCTTCTGTTTTTATTTTTATTTCTTTGTTTATAAGCTCTGTATTATCAGAATCTAAAATTTTACAGCTAAAAGATTTTTTCTCTGTTGCAATAGAAGGTAAAGAATTGACTACACATTCTATATAAACCGGATTTTGAATAAAATTTGGTATCTCTTTATAAGAAATATAAAAACCGATTAAAATTGTTGCTATATTTAAAATAATAAAACCAATTAAATCTTTGAATATATAAGATAAAAATAAAAAAATTAGGATAAATGCAGGATGGATATTTATATTAAAATAATTATTTAACAAAATACCGGTTAATAAAGAAAGAAAAAGATAAAAAAATGGATAAATCATTTTATTTTATGTTTTATATAACCTATTATCCCCGGTAAAATTGTAATTAATATAATAGCATAAATTGCTATTGTTAGATTATTTTTGATTATTGGAATATTTCCGAAAAAATAACCACCAAGTATAAAAAGAGAGCTCCATAAGAAAGCTCCTAAGATGTTATAAAAATTAAATCTTTTACTATCCATATTTCCAATACCGGCTACAAATGGAACAAAAGTTCTGAAAAAGGGCAAAAATCTTGATAAAACGATAGCTTTTCCACCGTGTTTATTATAAAATTCTTTTGTTTTTAATATATTTTCTTTTGTTAAAAATGGAATTTTATAATTATTTTTCAGTATTTTTTCCCCAAGATATTTTCCGATATTATAATTCACAATATTACCGGTAATTGCAGCAAGCATTAAAAGAGGATAAACAATATAGATATTTAAAATTTTCGCAGAAGATAAAATTCCTACTATAAAAAGTAGAGAATCACCGGGTAAAAATGGAGTTATTACAAATCCTGTTTCTGAAAAAATAACAAAAAATAATATCAAATAAACCCAATTTCCATAGCTTTGGACTAATATATCAAGATATTTATCAAGATGTAAGAATATATCTATTATTTCCAAAATTTCTCCGAAAATTTTTATAAAAAAAATAAAGCCCGGCATTCGCCGGGCTGTTTTGTTATTTTATGTTAAAATTCCATATCTCCCATTCCACCGCCTGCACCTGGGAGTTTTTCTTCTTTTTCTTTAATTTCTGCTACGAGGCATTCTGCCGTAAGCATTGTTCCTGCAACAGATGCGGCATTTTGAAGAGCTGTTCTTACTACTTTTGTTGGGTCTATTATACCAGCTTCAATCATATCTACAAATTCACCGGTAGCTGCGTTAAATCCGTAATTGATATTATCAGAATCTTTAATTTTCTCTATTACGATAGAGCCTTCAAATCCAGCATTGTAAGCTATTTGTTTCATTGGAACTTTGCAAGCATTTTTAACTATTTTTATTCCCCAAGCTTTATCAGTGTTTTCTTCATTGATATTACATAATGCTCTTGAAGCTCTGTATAATGCTACTCCACCACCTGGAACGATACCTTCTTCAACAGCAGCTTTTGTAGCATGAACAGCATCATCTACTCTATCTTTTTTCTCTTTAAGTTCTGCTTCTGTAGCAGCACCTACTTTTATTATAGCTACACCACCTGATAATTTAGCAAGTCTTTCTTGTAATTTTTCTTTATCATATTCAGAAGTAGTAGTTGCTATTTGATTTTTGATTTGTTCTATTCTTGCTTTAATATCTTCTGGATTTCCTTTTCCACCAATAATTGTTGTGTTATCTTTATCTACAACTACTTTATCTGCTTTTCCAAGCATATCAAGGTCAACAGATTCAAGTTTAATGCCAAGGTCTTCTGTTACTGCTGTTCCACCTGTTAAGATAGCTATATCTTGAAGCATAGCTTTTCTTCTTTCACCAAATCCAGGAGCTTTTACAGCACAAACTTTTAATACTCCTTTTATATGGTTAACAACTAATGTAGCAAGAGCTTCTCCTTCAACATCTTCTGCTATTATAAGTAAAGGTCTGTTTGTTTGAACTACTTTTTCAAGAACAGGTAAAAGTTCTCTTATGTTGTTTATTTTTTTCTCATAAATGAGGATATAAGGATTTTCTAAAACGCATTCCATTTTTTCCGGATTTGTTACAAAATATGGAGATAAATATCCTCTATCAAACTGCATACCTTCTGTTACTTCTAAGATTGTTTCTGCTGTTTTTGATTCTTCTACTGTAATTACTCCATCTTTTCCAACTTTTTCCATTGCATCAGCTATTATTTTTCCAATTTCTGGGTCATTGTTTGCAGATATTGTTGCAACTTGTTCTATTTCTTTTCTTCCTGAAACAGGTTTAGACATTTTTTTGAGTTCTTCTATGATTATTTTAACAGCTTCATCTATTCCTCTTTTTACATAAACAGGATTAGCACCTGAAGCTATTGCTTTTAATCCTTCTTCATAAATAGCCTGTGTTAATATTGTAGCAGTAGTTGTTCCATCACCTGCTACATCTGCTGTTTTAGAAGCAACTTCTTTAACAAGTTGTGCTGCCATGTTTTCATAAGGGTCAGCAAGTTCTATTTCCTTAGCTACAGATACTCCGTCTTTTGTTACAGCTGGAGAACCCCATTTTTTCTCTAAGATAACTTCTCTTCCTCTTGGTCCAAGTGTTACTTTTACAGCATTAGCAAGTTTGTCAACACCTGCTTTTAATTTTGCTCTTGCTTCATCACCATAAACTAATTTTTTTGCTGCCATCTATGACACCTCCTTTTATTTTTTTTCTTACTCAATTATTGCAAGAATATCATCTTCTCTTAAGATAATAAGCTCTTCGCCATCTACTTTAACTTCATTTCCGGCATATTTGCTGAAATATACTTTATCCCCTACTTTTACTTTGAGAGGAACCACATTACCATTTTCAAGAACTCTACCTTCTCCTACTGCTACAACTTCACCAATTTGTGGTTTTTCTTTTGCGGTATCCGGTATAATGATACCTGTTGGAGTTTTTGCTACTTCTTCTTCTACTCTTTTAATAACTACTCTGTCATAGAGAGGTTTTAATTTTGCCATCTCTTCTTTACCTCCTTTTTAAATATTATTTTTATTTTATAATAAACCAAAAAATTCATTTTGTCAAGGGTTATGATAAAAAATTTTAGCATATTTTACTCATATAATATAATTATAATAAAAGCATATTTTAAAAAGTTATTATCTGACAAATCTTTAAAAAATAGCTTAAACCTTTATGACTTGTAGTAATTTTTCTTTTATATTTTGAAGTAGCTCCTTGTCATTTATTTTTGTTTTTTCTTTTGACCTGACATAAAAGGCATCCCTTGCTCTTGTTCCTTGTGTTGAAACTTTTGCAAGATGAACATATATATCAAAATCTGAAAAAACTTTGATTATGTCAAATAATAATCCTATTCTATCTTCTGCTGAGACATCAAAAATTGTGTAAATTTCAGAAGATTCATTATCTATTTTTACAAAGGTCGGTGGTGGAATTATGGAAGGTCTAAAACCTTTTTGTCTTTTTTTCATAATATCTTCCAATGTAAGCTCATTGTTTAATATTTTTTGTAGTATATTTAAAAATTGGTTGAATTTATTTTCATCTATTGATTCATATAAAGATGTTGAAATTTGTAAATCAATAACCACAATATTATCCTTTCTTGTATAACTATATACCGAAAGAATATTTATATTTAAGGATGTCAATATTCCGGTAATAATAAGTAAAGGATTTTCTATATCTTTTATAACAATTGAAACTTCTGAAAATCCGGCTCCTGTTTTTTCTTCAAAAGAATAAGCAAATTTTTTATTATTTTTAAGAATATCTTCTTCCATTAAGATATGTTTTACTGCATCATCAAGCATTACCGATACTATATAATAATCAGAGAATCTATTAAGATGATAATTTGCTCTTTCTTCTCCAATTTCTGCTGTAAGTAATAATTTTAATTTCTCTCTTTTTTCTTTTAATTTCAAAGAAAAAATCTCTTCAGCAGATACTCCTTTTTCAAAAACTTCAAGGGTTTTATAATAAAGCTCCCATAATAAAGCATTTTTCCAATCATTCCAAACATTTGGTGCAACTGCATTGGCATCACACCATGTTAAAACTGTAAGCATTTTTAGAACTTCTTTATTTTTTACTATCTTTACAAAATCTTCAATAACTTTTGGTTCATTTAGATTTCTGCGTTGGGATATATGAGCCATATCAAGATGATGTAATACAAGCTCTGAAACAACTTTTGAATCTGCACTATTATATCCAAATCTTTCAAGGATTTCTCTTGCCATTTGAGAGCCAAGAATACTATGGTCTTGTTTATGACCTTTTCCTATATCGTGTAAAAATATAGCCCAAATTAATAAATCTTTTCTTTTTATATCTTTGTATAATTCATACATCTGTTTTTTTTCAGGAGAGTCTAACTGCCTTAAATTTTCAAGCTCTTCCACAGATTTTATTGCATGGGCATCTGTTGTGTATTTATGATAATGGTCGTATTGAAAATGGCATCTTTGATAGCCAAATTCCGGTATTAAATCATCTAAAATGTAAAGTTCTTGCATCTTTCTAAGGGTTTTTGGCAAGTTTGATACATCGCTAAATAATTCTCTGATAATATTTTTCATCTCTTCTGTTAATTGTTTATTTTTTAATTTTCTTTCATTTTTACGAAGTAAATATTCAAGTTTTGGTGAAAAATCTAATCCATATTTTTTATAATATTTAAAAGCTTTTAATATATTTAAATCATCTTTTTCAAATTTTTCTTCATTGATAATATCTATCTCAGAAGATGTTTTTATAAACAAATCATCTATTGGCTCAAAAACTTCATATTCTTCTTTTTTAAGTAGTATTTTTAATATTCTTTTAGTTATGCTGTTTATAGATTTTGCATTTAGATAATAAAGTTTCATCATTTCTTCAACGCTTTCTCTTATAGATTCATAATCATTTATATCTTTAACATATCCGAGTTTTTTTGCTACTTCTTCTTGAAGTGGAAAAACAAGAACATCACATTTTTTATTGCAAAGTAGATGCATCTGATTTCTTATTCTTAATAAAAATTCGTAAGCATTCATCAATTCTTTATAATCTTCTTCCAAGATATATTTTTTTTCTACAAAAGATTTATAATCTTTAAAATCCGGCTCTAAAACTTTTGCTATCCAATAAACTTCGTGAAAATCTCTTAATCCACCTTCTCCTTCTTTTATATGTGGTTCCATCATATAGATACTGCTTCCGGTAGATTGGTACCTTACTTTTCTTGATTTTAAAGTAGCTTCTATATAGGCTTCTTTCTTTGCTTTTATAACTTTTTTAAATTTTGAGATTAATCTCTCATAAATCTCCGGATTTCCACATAAAAATCTACCTTGAAGTAAAGCAGTTGTTATTGTTAAATCCTGTTTTGATAAATCTAAAAATGTTTTTATATTTCTTGGCGAAAATCCCAGGTCTACTTTTAAATCTAACAATGAGTAATAAAAGCTCTCTATACCGGCTTCTAACTCTTTTATATCATCTGCATCATACACAAGGGCAATATCTATATCAGATTTAAAACAAAGCTCTCTTCTACCATAACCACCAAGAACAACAATTGCTATCTTGTTAATATCCGGAAAAGATAAATTAGCAAAAGCTTTTATAGTTTCATCGGTTAAGTCAGAAAGTTGATTTACTATATCAAGGGCATTTTCTCCGGCATAATGTTTTCTTATTAACTCATTTTTTTTCTCAAAATAGTTATTTAAAATCTGTTTTTTTGCATCTATATCAAGAACCTGCATTTTAACTCCTTCCTACATATTTTTTTATTTCTTCTACAGGAATTTTATAATAAATCGGTCTTCCATGAGGACAGAGAATCGGATTTTCCGTTTCTATCCATTCTTTTATTAGCTTTTCTGCTTCTTCTTTTCTTAGTTTATCTCCGGCAGTTATAGAATAATGGCAAGATAGTTTTTCTGCAATCTTTTTTATTAACTTTTCAATATCTTTTTCTCCACTTTCTAAAATTTCTATCAAAATATTATAGCTTTCTGTTTGTGTAAGTTTTTCCGGAATAGATAAGATATTCATATTTTCATCAAATCTGTATCCTACTTTTTCAAGATTTTCTTTTAATATCTCAAAATTAAATTTTCCTTGTGGTGATAACTCTAATTTAATTGGATTTTTTAAGTTTTTTGAAGATAAAAACTCTTTACTATCTTTTATAAATTTTTCATACAAAATTCTTTCATTTACTACATGCTGATCTAAAATATATAAATCACCTTTATAATATCCTACAATAAAGCTATCTTCTATCTGACCGAGTATATCAAATTTATCTGTTTTATATTTTGAAATTTGCTGATTTAAAGAAAAACTGATTTCTTTTCTTTCTTTTTTAAAAGGATTTAAGCTAATTGAAAATGCTTCTTTTATCAAATTAGAAACAGCAGTATCATCAGAAAATTTAATTTCCATTTTAGAAGGATGGACATTATAATCAACAAAAAAGCTCGGAAATTCAAAAAACAGAATATAACCTTTTTCTCCGATTAAATTTTTTACAGTTTTTGAGATAAGTTGGTTTTTTACCGGTCTTTTATTTACAAATATAAAATTTTTTTTGTTTTTGAGATTAATATCTACAAAACCATATATTTTCCCTTTTTCATTTTCATAATCTATTACAACTAAATCTTTTGCAAAATTTGATGAAAATAATAATCCAATTCTATCTTCTAAGGTAGATGGATAAAGATTATAGACTTCTTTTTTATCAATAACCAATCTAAAATATTTATCAGAATGTAGAATTGCATAATAGCTAAAAATATTTATTATATGTTGAAGTTCTGTATTGTCAGATTTTAAAAATTTTAATCTTGCCGGTGTATTAAAAAATAAATCTTCTACATCTATTTTTGTTCCGAGAGGAGAAGCAGTCTGATTTAAATATTTAAATTTCCCTCCTTCTATATAAAGTTGGCTACCTACCGGCTGCTGTATTGTTCTTGAAGTTATTCTTAATTTTGAAACAGAAGATATAGAAGCAAGGGCTTCCCCTCTAAATCCATAACTTTTTAAACTATATAAATCTTCTTCTTTTTCTATCTTTGAGCTAAAATGTCTTTTAACTGCATTTATCATATCTTCCTGAAATATTCCTTCTCCATTATCTTTTACCGAGATTAATTTCTTTCCGCCTTTTTCAATAAAAATTTCTATCTTATTAGCATTTGCATCTATGGAATTTTCTATTAATTCTTTTAAAACATTTGCCGGTCTTTCAACTACTTCTCCGGCAGCTATCTTATTTATAACTTCATCCGGAATAGGTTTAATTTTCATTATTTCCTCTTGACTATCTTAAAATTAATCTTATTATAAAATAATAGCAGTAACAAAAAAAATCAAAAAAAAGGAGGACAAAGATGGTAAGAAAGTTAGAAAAGCAAGAATGGGAGAAGTTTTTTGACAATGTTTCAAAAAATTTAGGTGCAAGATTAGTAGAAATTGAAATAGTAAATGAAGAAATAGGAGACCAAGTGGAAACAGAAGCACAACCATTGGTAGGCTTATTTTATGACCCAAAAGATGATGAGTTTGTAGTAGAAGCAGAACATCATACCCATATCATTCCAAAACCAAAAGAAATATATGTAGAAGAAGATATTGATGGATTAAAATTGGTTGAAGTTATCAAAGAAGATGGAGAAAAAGAAATAATAAGAATTAAAACTCCTCAAAGTTTAAAATAAAACAGATTAGATTTATATGGCTCCCTGTAAAGGGAGCTTTTATATAAAATTCATATGAGGTCAACTGATGTTTTAAAAACTACCTCATTAAAGGTTATGTGATAAATGAAAGAAGGCTTACGGAAGAAAAATTAAAAGAAATTGAAAGCACAATAAAATTTATAAAGGAAAATATTAACGCACCTATTGTTACTGCAAAATACCAAATAAAAAAGAAAATTCTATCATTTTTTGATAAAATATAAGAAAAGATTTTTAAAATGGAGGTTTTTTTAAATGTCAATTGGAAAAAAGGTTAGATTGGAAAGAATTATAAATAGAGAAACCGGAAAAACAGTTATGGTTCCTATGGATCATGGTGTTAGCTCCGGTCCAATAAAAGGAATAATAGATTTGAAAGAAACAATAAATCAGATAGCAGAAGGTGGAGCAAATGCAATTATTCTCCATAAAGGTATGGTAAGAGCCGGACATAGAGGAAAAGGCAAAGATTTAGGTTTAATTGTTCATATGTCTGCTTCAACAGATTTATCATTAAGAAAAAATGATAAAGTTTTAGTTTGCACAGTAGAAGAAGCTATAAAACTTGGTGCAGATGGAGTTTCTATCCATGTAAATATAGGTGCAGAAGATGAAAAACAGATGCTTAAAGATTTTGGAGAAGTATCTAAAAGATGTGAAGAATGGCAAATGCCTTTACTTGCAATGATGTATTATAGAGGACCCGAGGTAAAAAATCCTTATGACCCAAAGGCTATAGCTCATATTGCAAGAGTTGCAGCAGAGCTTGGAGCAGATATTGTAAAAGTTCCTTATACCGGAAATCCTGAAACATTTAGAGAAGTCGTAGAAGGCTGTCCTGTACCAGTAGTTATAGCCGGAGGTCCAAAAACAGATACAGATGAAGCTCTTTTAAAAATGGTTTATGATGCAGTAGTAGTAGCAGGATGTGCCGGTTTATCCATAGGAAGAAATATATTCCAGCATGAAAATGTAGCTAAAATAACAAATGTATTATCTAAAATAGTTCACGAAGGACTTAGCGTAGAAGAGGCTTTAAAACTTTTATCTTGAATATTCTTATTACCGGTGTAGCTGGATTTATAGGAAGTTATTTAGCAGAAAAATTTTTATCAGAAGGCTTTTATGTAATAGGTTTAGATAACTTTCTTACTGGCAAACAGGAAAATATAGCCCATTTGCTGAAAAATAAAAATTTTCATTTTATCCATTATAATGTTGTAAATTATATTTATATAGATAAAAAGATAGATATAGTTTTACATTTTGCCTGTCCCGCAAGTCCGGTAGATTATTTGAATTATCCTATTCAGACAATGAAAGTAAACTCCCTTGGAACATTAAATACTCTTGGATTTGCAAAAGCTAAAAAAGCAAGATATATATTTGCCTCTACTTCTGAAATATATGGTAATCCTGAAAAGCATCCTCAATCAGAAGATTATTTTGGAAATGTAAATCCGGTAGGTATTCGTTCAGTTTACGATGAAGCAAAAAGATTTTCAGAAGCGATGTGTATGGCTTATCATAGAGAACATAATATAGATATTAGAATAGTTAGAATATTTAATACCTATGGTCCAAGGATGAGATTAAATGATGGAAGAGTTATTCCAAATTTTGTATATCAGGCATTGAAAAATGAAGATATAACTATTTATGGTGATGGTAATCAAACCAGAAGCTTTTGCTATATAGACGATTTGATTGAAGCAATTTATAAAATTAGTATAACAGACAATCTAAATGGCGAAATATTTAATGTAGGAAATCCGCAGGAGATAAAAATCATTGATTTAGCAAAAAAAATAATACAATTATCAAACTCAAAATCTAAAATTGTTTTTAAACCACCTTTAGAAGATGACCCAAAAAGAAGATGTCCGGATATATCAAAGATAAAAAATAAATTAAATTGGGAACCAAAAATTTCACTTGACAAAGGATTAAAATTTACTATAGATTATATACAGAAAGTTGCAAATTATGAATAAGTAAAAAAATTAATATTTAAAAATGATTGATTTTATAACATACTATGATAAAATATTAATGTAAATTAATTAGAATTGTGTTTAACATATTTCCTTGCATTAATATTTGCAAGGGTTGATTAAAGTAAATAAATGGAAGTGTAAAATTTATTTTTTAAATGCAAACCTGTTCTGCAGAGAGACATTATCTATGCCGACAGGGATTAGTAGTTATTGTAGTGGTTTAAATGCAGGATTTTCTGCATACCACAGATTATTACAGAAACAAAGTTTAATTTGGAGGTTTAAAGCTATGAAAGCTTGGATGCCTATGATTATCATGACAGCTTTTACAATCTTAACAGGAATTATCGCTTTTGTTGGCGGTATGTTAAAGAAAGGGGAAGAGTAATATAAATTGTTTTCAGATTTTGAAAAGATAGGGAATATATTTTTTCTACTTTCTTTTCTTTCTTTTCTTTTAATTAGTTATTTTATATTTGAGCCATTTTTAGAAGTAATAGTTTTATCAATTATAGTTGTTCTTATTTTTTATCCTTTATATCAAAAAATAAATAATAAAATAAAAAAAGATTGGCTTTCTTCTTTGATAGCCACTTTCATAGTTGCTTTTACCTTTCTTGTGCCTATATCTATATTGATTTTATTTTTATCAAAGGAAATTATAGAATTAATACCTTCCATTGAACAAAATTTATCTAATCCACAACAGCTTATACAATCTATTTTATCTATTCCTATAATATCTCAAATTTATCAGAAATATGGCTCTGTAGAGATAGATATATATCAGATTATAAAAAATGTTTTCGGTTATTTATCCGTATTTTTGTTTGAAAAAGGAAAAATTTTTGCTACTAATATAACGATTTTTATAATAGAGATATTTTTAATGATTATTACTGTTTTCTTTTTATTTAAAGATGGGGATAAATTATATAAAAGAATATACTCTGTAATACCACTTAGACCAAAAGAAAAAGATTTTTTATTTTATAAATCTTATGTTGCAATTAAAGGAGTTATTCTTGGCTCTGTTGCTGTTGCAATAGCCCAAGCAACCCTCGGATTTATAGGATATTTCGTTGCCGGTATTAAATATAGTTTATTTCTTGGATTCTTGACATTTATTGCTGCATTTATACCTTTTGGAGGAGCTTCTCTTGTTTGGATTCCGGTTGCTTTTATGGTATTTTTTAGTAAGGGAATTTTAGCCGGAATTATCTTCTTTTTATATGGAACATTTGTAATAAGTTTGGTTGATAATATTATAAGACCTGTTGTGGTCAGTAGCCATGTAGATATTCATCCTATGATTTTATTTTTTACGATTTTAGGTGGTATTAACTTTTTTGGAATACTCGGTATATTCATAGCTCCAGTTGTTATTGTTTTAACCAATACTTTTATAGATTTATTTAAAGAAAGATACAATATCGAATAATTAAGGTAAAACTATATTTAACATATGATTAATTTCTCTTGCTGTTTTTAATAATTTATCCTTTATAATGCCTTCTGCATTGGTTTGGTTTAATCTGCTGATTGGAGCTACTACTGATAAACCTGATATTACATGACCGGTTTCATCTCTTATTACCGTTGCTACTTCAGATACTTCCGGTTCTGCTCCTTCTATATCTATTTCATATATATCACCTGTTTCTTTTTTACCTCTTAAAATGGCTCTACCGGCTGCTGTTTTTTCCGCATTGTATCTTTTTGCTACTCTTGAATTTACCAAAACCGAAGATTTACTTTCTTTGTTATATATGTATATTAAATCATTATTATGCAAAACTGAAAGATATACGGTTTCATTTAGCTCATCTCTTAATTTTTTTATAAATGGTCTTACTGTGTCAAAAAAGGCAAGATTTTTTATATAAGCATATTCCAAAGATAAAGTTTTAACACCAAGTTTATAATCTCCGCTTTCATCTTGCTCTATAAATCCTTTAACTTGAAGAGTAGCCAATAATCTAAAAACATTATTTTTGTTTAAACCGAGAATATTACTTAAATCGGTAACACCAAGCTTATAATGCTCTTTTAATGCTTCGATCAAATCAAGAGCTTTTTCAACAGAAGTTTTAGCCCCTTTCTTTTGCATTTTTTTCAAATTCTCCGATAATATATTATTTTTAATAAAAAATTATATCATAAATAAGAGGTGTTAATGAAAAATATAATTGTGATAACCGGAGCAACAGCAACCGGTAAAACAAAATTATCAATACAACTTGCAAAACAGATAGACGCTGAAATTATAAGTGCAGATTCTATGATGGTTTATAAATATATGGATATAGGTACTGCCAAACCTACTATGGAAGAAATGGAAAATATACCACACCATCTTATAGATATTGTAGAGCCTTCTTATAACTTTACGGCAAAAGATTTTGTAGATTATTTTGATAATGTTATAAAAAATATAAAAAATAAAAATGTTATAGTATCCGGTGGAACATGGCTTTATTTACAACTTGCATTATTTGGTATGTCAGAAGCACCGGCAGGAAATTGGGAAATCAGAAAAAAATTATATGAAAAAAATAACCAAGAACTTTGGGAAGAACTCCAAAAATATGACAAAGAATATGCCGAAAAAATACATCCAAATGACAAAAGAAGAATTATAAGAGCCTTAGAAGTATATTATATGACAGGCAAACCATTTTCTTTATATCAAAAAGAGCATAACTTTAAAAATAAAAGATATAATTTCGTAGGATTTATAATAGAAAGAGATAAACAAGAGTTGATGGAAAGAATAGAAAAAAGAGTAGAAGATATGTTTGAAAAAGGTTTAATTGAAGAAGTAAAAAACCTTATAAATATGGGATTTGAGGAAGCAATTACTGCAAAACAGGCAATTGGCTATAAAGAGATTATTCCTTATTTAAAAGGAGAAATATCTTTGGAAGAAGCAAAAGAGAATATAAAGAAAAACACAAAAGATTTTGCAAAAAGACAGATAAGGACATTTAGAAATAAAACGGATTTTAAAGTCATAAATTTATCTAAAACGGCAGAAAAAGATTTTATAGATGAGATAAAAAAATTGTTATAATATTTAATATTTTTAAGATGGAGAAAAGATGGTTATTTTTGCAACCGGATTAAATTACAAAACAGCACCTGTTAATATAAGAGAAAAATTTGCCATATCGGAAAGCTCTTATCAAGATGTTATAAACAATATATCACAGATAGAACAAATATATGAAATATGTCTTATCTCTACATGCAACAGGGTTGAGTTTTATGGTGTAGCAACAGATGATATTGATAATCTAAAAAAAGAGATACTTAGAAAATTATCCCAATTTTCAAATATACCGGTTTTTGAGCTTGAAAAATATATCTTTTTTTACACAGACAGAGAAGCTATAAGACATATATTTAGAGTTTCTTCAAGTTTAGATTCTATGGTTATTGGAGAGCCACAGATTGTTTGCCAATTTAAAGAATCTTTTTTAAAAGCAATAGAGTTAAAAACTGCAAGACATATAATGACTAAATTATTTGATAAAGCAATGCAGGTTTCAAAAAAGATAAGAACAAAAACAGGTATATCTAAAAGAGCAGTATCTATAAGCTATGCAGCAGTCCAGCTTGCGAAAAAGATTTTCGGAGATTTATCAGATAAAAATGTATTGCTTATAGGTGCCGGTGAAATGGCAGAACTTGCAGCAAAACATCTTATGGCTACCGGTGTAAAACATATATTTGTGTCAAATAGAACTTTTGAAAAAGCAGTAGAGCTTGCAAACCATTTTTCTGGAAGTGCTATAAGATTTGATAAAATTACAGAATTTTTACCGGAAGTTGATATTGTTATAACATCTACCGGTGCAAATAAACCAATTTTAACAAAAGAAGATATAAAAAAAGCAATCAAAAATAAACAAAATCCTATATTTATAATAGATATATCTGTCCCAAGAAATGTTGAAGAAGAAGTTAATAAACTTGAAGGAGTTTATCTTTATAATATAGATGATTTAAAAAATATTGTTAATTCAAATCTTGAAGAAAGAAAATTAGAAGCAATTACTGCCCAGATGATACTTGAAGAAGAAATTGATAAATTTGAAAAATGGCTTGCAGTTCAAAAAGTAGCACCATTAATTACCCAAATCAGAGAATATGCAGAGCAGATAAAACAATATCAATTATCAAAACTTTTTCAAAAATTACCATACTTATCAGAAGAAGAAAAACAGCAGATAGAACTTGCAATGAACTCTTTAATAAATAAATTACTTCACAGACCAACAATGTATATAAAACAAAAAGTTGAAAAAGATGAAAACAGCCTAAAAGATTTACAAGAAATATTTAGTCCAAAATGGGATTACAGAAAATCAGAAAAGAACAAAGTAGAAAATGATTAAGAAATTGAGAAATAAATTAAAAAAAGGGTTTTTATTTTTAATATTTTTATTATTTATAGCTTTTTTATTTGACCAATTGAATAACTATATTCAAGAATTAGATTTATCTAAGATAGAATATAAAGAAGCAGTAATAAATGATATCATTTTAGTTTCAAAAGGAGAAAAAGATTATATCTTAGTTGCAAAACAAGCAGTAGAAAAAGGTAGAGAAATATATATGAAAGAGCCAAATCTAAATTATAAAAAAAATGAAGATTATATAAATATATCATCTAAAAATGCAGTTTACAGAAAAGATACAGGATTATTAACATTATATGAAGATGTAGTCTTAAAAAAAGATGATTTAAATGTATATACTGAGCTTATTAATATAGATACACAAAAAAATATAGCATTTAATGATAGAAAAACTTATATAAAATCGGATAAAATAAATATAGAAGGGATAAATTTGTGGAGTGATTTGAAGGAAAATATTAAACTTGAAAAAACAATAACTTATATAAGAGGTAATAAATGAAAAAAATTTTAATATTTTTATTAATTTTGGCAAATATAGCCTTTGGGCAGGAAAATAAAAAATCAGAACCGGTAATTATTAATGCAGATAAGCTTGAATATAATAATAAAGAAAAAGTTGCAATATATACCGGAAATGTGGATGTGAAAAAAGGAAATATGCAATTAAAAGCAGATATAGTGAAGATATTCTTAGATGAAAAATCTGATGTTTCAAGAATTTTAGCAATAGGTAATGTATGGTTTCAAAAAGAAGATAAATGGGGTAAAGCAAAAGAAGGTGAATATATAAAATCTCAAGATATGATAATACTACGTGGAGATGCAGAACTACATCAAGCAGATAATGTAGTAGAAGGAGATGAGATAAGATATATAATTTCAGAAGAAAAATCTTTTGTAGATAAAAAAACAAAAAGAGTTAGAACAATATTTTTCCCAAAGGAGAAAACTGATGGAAAAGAAAATAAGCAAAGTAAATAGGTTATTAGGTAGATTACGGGTTCCTTCTGATAAATCTATATCCCATAGGTCTATAATTCTTACTTCTCTTGCAAAAGGAGTTAGCACTGTAAAAAATTTTTTAAAAGCCGGAGATACAATAACAACATTAAATACTTATAAAAAGCTCGGTGTAAATATTTATGAAAAAAATGAAGTAATTTATGTAGAAGGAAAAGGATTATATCTTTCTGAACCGGAAGATATTTTAAATATGGAAAATTCAGGGACAACAACCAGATTAACAGCCGGAGTAATAGCAGGAAATAACATATTTGCAGCTTTTACCGGTGATAATAGTTTAAGAAAAAGACCTATGAAAAGAGTTTTAGAACCATTAAGACAGATGGGAGCAGTAGCAGATGGAAGAAAAAATGGAGAATATTTACCATTTTATATAAGAGGTGGAAATTTAAAAGGAATAGAATTCTTTAATGAAAAATCATCTGCACAGGTAAAATCTGCATTACTATTAGCCGGATTATATGCCCAAGGAAAAACAACAATAACCGAACCTATTATATCAAGAGACCATACAGAAAAAATGTTAAAAAGTATGGGAGCAGATATAACCATAGAGCAAGATGAATTTTATAAAGTAAGTATAAATCCATCAGGAGAATTAAATCCAATAGAGATAGATGTGCCGGCAGACCCATCTTCAGCAGCATTTTTTATAGCAGCAGCAACCATAGTGCCAAATTCAGAAATATTATTAAAAGATGTTCTTATAAATAAAACAAGAGATGGATTTATTAGAAAGTTAAAAGAGATGGGAGCAAATATAGAATATATAAACCAAAGAGAGCAAGCAGGCGAACCGGTAGCAGATATATTAGTAAAATCAGCACAGCTGAAAGCAACCAAAGTTTCAAAAGAAGAAGTTCCATCTATGATTGATGAGATACCACTTCTTGCAATTATTGCTACACAGGCAGAAGGAGAAACAATAATAACCGGTGCTTCTGAGTTAAGGGTAAAAGAAAGTGATAGAATAAAAGCAGTTGTAGAAAATCTAAAAGCCCTCGGCTTACAGGCAGAAGAGTTACCGGATGGAATGATAATAAAAGGAAAACAAAAGGTAAAAGGTGGAATAATAAATAGCTATAAAGACCACAGGATAGCAATGGGATTTAGTATCCTTGGACTGATAGCAGAAGAGGGAATAAAAATAATAGATGCAGATTGTGTATTTATATCTTATCCTGAGTTTTATACCCATTTAGAAAAAATTATTGAATAAGGTAAGTAAAAATGAAGAAGTTAATATTATTAATTCTACTACCTTTTATTTTAATATCCTGTGCCGAAGTTCAAGACCCATTAACCGGTAAAAAAACATTTACATTACTTCCTGAGCAAGAAGAAATAGCAATAGGACAGAAAGTAGTCCCTCAAGCAATAGAAGAAAATGAAGGTCAATATCCAGATGAAGAAGTAAGAAAATATATATCAAACTTAGGATGGAAAATAGCTACCGTTACCCCAAGAAAATTAGATTATAAATTTTATATAGTAAATTCCAATGAGTTAAATGCTTTTGCTTTACCCGGTGGCTTTATATTTATAAATAAAGGATTAGTAGAAAAATTAAACAATGAATCAGAGCTTGCAGGAGTAATAGCCCATGAACTTGGTCACGTAAATGCAAGGCATCACGCTAAATTCTTAGAAAAACAATATGGTATAAATATTCTTTTAAATATTTTATCTATCTCTATCTCCAACTCCCAATACTACAATGTTGTAATGAATCTTGCATCTATATCTGCAAATCTACTTACTTTAAAATTTAGTAGAGACCAAGAAAGTGAAGCAGATGCCCTTGGAGTTAGATTTAGTTATCAAGCAGGATATGACCCAAATGGTTTAGTTGAAACATTTTATATATTTAAAGAGTTAGAAAAAAGCTCTCCTCCTGAATGGCTACTTACCCACCCATTACCGGATACAAGAATACAAAATGTAAAAAATTTAATAGCAACATACCCAAAAAGAGCATTTTTAAAAAAAGATTCTCAGGAATTTCAATATATAAAATCTAAAATATTAAAGCAAAATAAATCTTTTGAGCTTATAAATCAAGCAAAAAATGATATAACTCAGAAAAATTTTGATTTAGCCCTGAGAAAAATAAATGAAGCAATATCTATATATCCACAAAACAGTCTTGCATATACATATAGAGCTTATATTTATTTGGTAAAAAAAGATTATAATAATGCATTAAATGATAGCTATAAAGCAATAAATATAGATAATTTATATTTTAGACCTAAACTATTTGCCGGAATAGCTCTTACAAGATTAAATAAAAATGAAGAAGCTATAAATATCCTAAATCAAGCTATTTCTCTTATACCGGATAATCCAGATAGCTATTATTATCTTGGTTTGAATTATGAAGCCACAAGAAGATACCAAAAAGCTGCACAAAGTTATAATATGGCACTAAAATTAACTGACGGAAAAAGAGGCTGGGAACCGGATGCCCAAGCAAGATTAAGAAGATTAACAGGATAAAATGAATATGATAAAAATCATAAATTATGTTAAAATAAACAATATGAAGAAGATATATAGCTATATATTTAGCTTATCGCTATGTTTTAATATAGCTTACGCAGAAGATATAGTTCATTATTTTTATAAAACTTATATAAAATTATAACAAAAGATTGTATAATATTACAAATGAAATCCTATAAAAGAGCATTAAACATTAGGATAAGTGGAAAGCAAAGAAAAGAAAGAGTTTTAGATTTACAATACGAATTAGCACATTTTAGAAATCTACTTGTTATATTTAACCAAATCTATTACAAAAATTATGGATATATCATTTTAAACGAAAGTTATTTATTTAATCTATTATCAGATAAACCATATAGACCAAGAGATACAAAAGATGAAAATGGCAATATTAAAAAATCTAAACAAGAAAAATTAAAGGAATATGATGTTATTTTGCAAAACATTGAGAAAAATCAAGAGTTAAAAGATTTTATAGTTAAACTAAAACAGCAAAAAGATAAGATAAAAAACAATTATGCAGTCCAATCGGTAATAAGGCAGTATATAAAGGATTATAATAGCTATTTTAGTTCTTTAAAAGAATACGCAAGAAATCCAAGCAAATTCAGAGGAAAACCAAAACCACCGAAAGCTAAGAAATTAAAGAATATTATATCTTTTACAGTTGAGTTAAATGCTAATAGCTTTGATATTATAGAGGATAAATATCTATTAGTTAGATTAACATTTGATGATGAAAATTCTAAATATATAAAAGTTAAATTACCGGAATATATAGATAGAGAAAAAATAAAATCCATAAGAATAAAAACCATAGGAACTGATGCTTATATTGATGTGATTTATACAAAAATATATAGCAGGAATAGATTTAGGACTAAATAATCTGCTTACAATATTCAGTAATAATCCAAGTTTAAGAACATTAATAATTAGTGGTAAAGAGATAAAATCCTTTAATCAATGGTTTAATAAAGAAAAAGCAAAATTACAATCAGAAATAGATTTATTGCAAAATCGGATGAATAAGTTATCAGAAAATAGTTTAAATACTGATAATCTTAGATTAGAACGAAAAGAGTTAATAAATAAACAAAAACAACTATCGGCATTCAGAGAAAGATATTTAAATAATATTTTTCATCAAATAACAAGAAAGATAGCAGACTATCTATATGAAACCGGACATAAAAAAGTTATAATAGGCAATGGAGCAACAAATAGTAAAGATGGAATAGATTTAGGAAATAAAACCAATCAACATTTTGTAAGTATACCATTTAGAAAGATAATTGATATGCTAAAGTATAAACTTGAAGAATATGGAATAGAAACAGAAGAAACTTCAGAAGAATTTACCAGCAAAACATCACCATTTGCAAATTTAAATAAAGTCTTAAAGATAGGAGAAGAATATTTAAAGGCAAAAAAAGAAAAAAACAAGGAAAAAGAAAAACAGTTAGGAAAAGAATTAGAAAAACTTTATCAAGGAAAAAGAATAAAAAGAGGATTATTTAAGGATTTTATAACCGGTAAAATATTTAATGCAGATGCAGTAGGAAGTTATAACATATTAAGAAAAGTGGCTATGCCACTAATAAATAACACTAAACTATTAGTTGACAAATTATCAAGACTAATTAAGTTAAAATTATACCAAAACCGAAAAGGAATGATAATTATATCACATTAAAAGCCTCCTTAATATAAGGATAAAAAGTTAAACTCTTAAGATGGTTTTCTGATAAAGAATTTATTACATCAAAAAGTTTTTCTTCTAACTTATCTAAACTTTCAAAAATCTTATTCTTAAAATGTTTTTTTATATCTTGAAATACTCTTTCTACCGGATTTAATTCAGGTGAATACGGTGGTAATACCAAAACAATGATATAATAACCCTTATGAAGATAATAGATATGAGGGTAATAGATATGAAGGTAATAGATAAAAAGCTAATAGAAGAAGATATAATAGAACTAAAAAAGCTTCAAAAAACGATAAAGCATAGAAGATTTGTTCCGAGAATTCAAATGTTAATT
>NZ_FXTX01000019.1 GCF_900182795.1 Venenivibrio stagnispumantis | reverse complement strand
GTTTCTTTAACAGCTCTTTTAATTCTTCCGTATTCTCTTTTATTAACTCTCTTTTTACTCTCTTCATATTAATTATTATACATCAGTTTTGGTATAACATAGCAGGCACAGTGCCTATTCCGAATAAAATCATAACAACCATACCTTTAACCGGATTTTGTTCAAATAAAGCCCTCATTAAAAAAGCATAAACAAGAGGACAGGGAAGAAAACCATTAAAAACACCAAGAAGAAATGGATTTTTTCTAAATGATTTTAATATATCAGAAATTGTTATAAATATAATCTAAAAAATATACTCCTTTTTCCTTCAATCCTCCGGCTATCTGTAATCCAAATATAATAATAAAAATACCAATTATTACAGATAAAACCTGCTGGATAAATTGGAACTCAATTTTATGAAAAAACATTCCAAAATAACCGGCCAAAAAACCAAGAAATGCATAACTAAAAATTCTTCCTATATTATATAAGATATTAGAAATCCAAAAATTTTTACTTTCAATTAATGAAGGAATAAATCCACACATACCAATACAATGGTAAGAGCCAAGAAAACCACCTAACAAAATTAATATATAATCTAACATCATAATGACACCTATCATAACATCATAAAATTGTAATATGATATTATCTTACAAAAATTGAAAAATAAAAAGGAGAGAAATATGGCAATTGATAAAAACAAAATAGAACAGGCAATAAAATTATTTATTGAAGGTATAGGAGAAGACCCAAACAGAGAAGGACTCAGAGATACACCAAAAAGAGTAGCAAAGATGTGGGAAGAGTTTGAAAGTTATAGAGAGATGAATATGACTATATTTGAAGAAGTTGGAAGCTATGATGAGATGGTAGTTGTAAGAGATATACAATTTTTCTCTCTTTGTGAACATCATCTTTTACCTTTTTTCGGTAAAGCACATATAGCATATATCCCGAATGGAAAAGTATGCGGTCTTTCTAAACTCGTAAGAGTAGTAAATAAATTTTCATACAGACCACAAGTCCAAGAAAGATTAACAGCAGAGATAGCTGAATATTTAGAAAAAGAGTTAAATCCAAAAGGTGTGGCAGTTGTGATGGAAGGGGTTCATTTGTGTATGTCGATGAGGGGAGTAAGAAATCCTGAATCTGTAACAGTAACAAGTAAATTAACTGGAGTATTTAAAGAAGATGAAAAAACAAGAAATGAATTTTTAAATCTTATAAATTCTCATAAAAAAATATAAAAAAAGGGAGCGTAAGCTCCCTTTTAAATTTAAGGTCTGTATCTATTTAAAATAGCATCCCAATCAGGATTATCAGATGCTCCATACTTTTGTTTTAATGCAAGAACTTTATCTTCAAATGTTGGTTTTTCTTCTTTCCAGAATACTCCAAGCATAACTTTTGCATTAGGGTCATTATCATGGTCTAATACGTGTCTTGCAAGTTCAAGAGCTTTAGCTCTATCTGTTGGGTCATGTCCTAAATCTTTATTAATATCTATTGTTCTTCCTTTGTAATAATTAAATGTATCTATTTTGTTATATGTAGGACAAGGTGATAAAACATTAACAAAAGCAAATCCTTTATGTTCTACTGCTTGCTGGATTATTTCCGCCTCATGTTTTGGATTTCCTGAGTAAGTTTGAGCTACAAAAGTAGCACCACATGCAATAGCAAACTCTATTATATTCATAGGCTCTTCAATATTTCCATAAGGTGTTAAAGAACCTTTATAACCTGTTCTTGATGTTGGTGATTGTTGATTTTTTGTTAATGCGTACATTCTGTTATCCATACAAATAACTGTTATATCAAAATTCTTTCTTGCTGCATGGGGGAAATGCTCCATTCCTATGGAGAACAAATCACCATCACCGGCTGTAACTATAACTGGAATTTCTGGCTTTGCAAGTCTTGCTCCAACTGCAGCAGGGATAGCTCTACCATGGCAAGTATGCATTCCAAATGAATTCATCCATAATGGAAGTCTTGAAGAACAACCAATACCTGACACAAGAGTTAATGCTGTTGGGTCAAACTGTTCTTCACTAAATACTTTTGTAAGTGCAGTAACTACACCAAAATCACCACAACCTGGGCACCATGTTGGTTCAATATTACTTCTGTATTCCTTTGGTGGTAATTTTTCTTCAAGCTTTATATACTGGTATGACATGTTTATTACCTCCTATAAAAATTTATTTAAGCTCTAACTGTTTTTCCTACTAATTCTTCTATTTTTGCTTCTATTTCTGCTGGTATAAATGGTTCGCCTCTGTATATATTGTATTGAACCGGTTTAACATCTGTATACATTCTTATAAATCTTGCAAACTGTCCTGTGTAGTTAGCTTCAGGTACTAAGGTAATATCTGACATACTTGCAACTTTTTCAATAGCTTTTACAGGCACAGGATAAAGAAGTTTTGGATATAATGCTGCAATTTTGTATCCTTTCTTTCTTAATCTTTGAATAGCTTCTTTTGTGATTGAAGCAGTTAATCCCCACGCTATAACAGAGATATCTGCTTTTTCTCCTTCCTGTAAATCTCCTAAATCCCATTCTAATAAATGTTGATTTTCTTCTTCTATATTTTTCAATTTTCTAAATCTTTTTTCCATCATTGCTGTTCTGACATCAGGTCTTGTTCTTGGAGATGAATCTTCACCGTGCTCTAATCCTGTTGCTGCATAAGGTTTTGGAGATACTCCCGGAGCAAGCATTGGAGCAATACCTGTTTCTGTTATTTTATATCTTAAAACTTCATCTAAATTCACATCCATATCTTTTGTAATAAGAGGTCTATTTATTAATTTAGATTGGATTTCTTTTATATTTGGAGTTGGAATCGCTTCTGCTCTTAAAGATAATGAAGCATCTGTTAAGAATAAAACAGGGCATTGGTATCTTTCAGCAAGATTAAATGCTTCTATTGTTAGATAGAAGTTTTCTTCAACATTTGTTGGAGCTATTACTATTCTTTGAGCATCTCCGTGTCCGCCTATTGCTGCTGCATAAAGGTCTGCTTGGTCATGTTTTGTAGGCATACCTGTTGATGGTCCACCTCTTTGAACATCTACAATTACAGCAGGTATTTCTGCCATAGATGCAAGTCCTATTAATTCTTGCATTAAAGAAACTCCCGGTCCTGATGTTGCTGTCATAGCTTTAACACCGGAGAAAGATGCACCTATTACTATTGCCATAGATGATATTTCATCTTCTGCCTGATAAACATATCCATTTGCTTTTAATATAATTTCTGATAGATAATTTCCTACAGTTGTTGCTGGTGTAATTGGGTATGCTGCAAAAACTTTACATCCTGCTACAGCTGCACCAAGAGCAATAGCTTCATTACCCTCAAGAATGATTACATCTTTTCTTGGCATTCTTTCAGGTAATCTGTAAGGGTCTACTTTTTTAATATTATTTTTTACCCAGTTGATACCTGCGTCTAAAGCTTTAAAGTTTAACTCAACAACATCCTGTCCTTTCTTAGAGAATTTATTTACAATCTGCTCTTTATATACATCAATAGGAATATTGAATAATTCAGAAGCAGCACCAAGAGCAACCATATTTTTAGTTATGTATGCACCGACTTCTTCTTTTGCAAGCTTAGACATAGGGACTGGATAAAGAATTACGCCCATTTTTTCTAGCTCTTCAAATTCAGGCTCAAAATCACCGCCTTCAGGTCCGTCCCATACAAGCACTGTTCCAGGTTTTAAAAGAGGCTTATTTACTTCGTAAGCTTCACCATTAAAAGCAAATAATATTTGAAATCCATCACCTTGAGATAATATCTTTTCATCAGACATTCTAACTTGTGATAATGCATATCCACCTTTAATTTCAGCAGGGAAACTTTTGAAAGTTACAACTTCAAGTCCAAGATATGTAGCTGCTCTCATTGTAAAATCACCGGCTGATATTACACCTTCTCCGCCTTCACCTGCAAATTTAATTGTTAAATCAAACGCCATCTTCGTTGCCTCCTGAAATTTATTTTAAAAAATATAACACTGTTTTATTTTTTTTGCAACTCTTTTTATCTTTTTAGTAATTTTTCAACAGTTTCACCAATAATAGATGGGTTTTTAACTGTTACTGCACCGGCTGCCTCAAGTGCTTTATATTTTTCTTCTGCCGTTCCTTTTCCACCTGATATTATTGCTCCTGCATGTCCCATTCTTTTTCCTGGAGGAGCTGTTACACCTGCTATATAGGCAACTACCGGTTTTTTAACATATTGCTTTATAAACTCTGCTGCTTCTTCTTCTGCAGTTCCGCCGATTTCTCCTATCATAACTATTGCTTCTGTTTCTGGGTCATCTTGAAACCATTTTAAAACATCAGCAAAAACGGTTCCTGGTATTGGGTCTCCGCCTATTCCAACAGCTGTTGATTGGCCTATTCCTCTTGTTGTTAATTGGTATGCTGCTTCATAAGTGAGAGTTCCACTTCTTGATACAATACCTACATTACCTCTTTTAAAGATATGTCCGGGCATAATTCCTATTTTTGCTTCTTCTGGTGTAATTACACCAGGGCAGTTTGGACCAATTAATACAGTATTTGGATAATATTTTTTAATATACTGTTTTACAGGAAGCATATCATTTACAGGTATTCCTTCTGTGATACATATAACTGTCTCTATACCTGCATCAACGGCTTCAAGTATTGCATCTGCTGCAAATGGTGGTGGAACAAATATAAGTGAGCAGTTTGCTCCGGTTTCTTCTACTGCTTCTTTTACGGTGTCAAACACAGGTATTCCTTCTACATTTTCTCCTTTTTTGCCAGGAGTTACTCCTGCTACAACTTGTGTTCCGTAAGCTTTACATTGAGTTGCATGAAAACTTCCTTCTCTTCCTGTTATTCCTTGAACTACTACTTTTGTATTTTTATTAACTAATACCGCCATTTAAAAAACCTCCTTATTTATTGGCTAATTCTACTGCTTTTTTTGCACCTTCCCACATTGTATCAGCAGTAATTAAATTTAATCCTGATTCTTCAAGCATTTTTTTACCAAGTTCTACATTTGTTCCTTCCATTCTAACAACTACCGGAACATTTATAGATACTTCTTTTGCTGCTGTAATTATACCTTCTGCCAATCTATCACATCTTAATATTCCACCGAATATATTTATAAATACTGCTTTTACATTAGGGTCTGATAATATTATTCTGAAAGCATTTGCTATTTGAGTAGCATTTGCAGAGCCACCAACATCTAAGAAATTTGCCGGTTCTCCACCTGCTAATTTTATTGTATCCATCGTTGACATCGCAAGACCGGCTCCATTTACCATACATGCGATATTTCCATCAAGTTTAATATAGTTTAGGTTGTATTTTTTAGCTTCAACTTCAAGCGGTGAAATCTGGGTTGGGTCATCCATCTCCATTATTTCTGGATGTCTAAACAATGCATTATCATCAAAATCTACTTTTGCATCAAGAATAACAAGATTTCCTTCTTTTGTTAAAACTAAAGGATTTATTTCTACCATAGATGCATCAAGTTCTATGTATATTTTATAAAGGGTTTGGAATATGGATGCTGCTTTATTTATAAGATTTTTCGGAAGACCAAGTTTTAATGCAAGTTCTCTTGCCTGATAACTTCTTAAACCGATAAATGGTTCTATCACTTGGGTTATGATTGCATCTGGATTTTGAGCTGCAACTTCCTCTATTTCCATACCACCTGCTGCAGATACCATTATTACCGGTTTTGATTTACTTCTATCAAGGGTGATTGCTACATAATACTCTTTATCTATATTTGTTCCTTCTTCTATATACAATCTGCTAACAGGTTTTCCTTCCGGTCCTGTTTGAAATGTTACAAGTATTTTACCAAGTAGTTCAGAAGCTATTTGCTGAACTTCTTCTATATTTTTTGCAAGTTTAACACCACCTGCTTTACCTCTACCTCCTGCATGGACTTGAGCTTTAATAACTACCGGAAAACTGCCGAGTTCTTCTGCTGCTTCTACTGCTTCTTTTACATTAAATGCAGGATAACCTCTTGGAACCGGAAGACCATACTTTGCAAAAATTTCTTTAGCCTGATGTTCATGTACCTTCATACTCTTGCCTCCTTTATGTAATAACTAATTTTCTATATTTTTTCTGTCCTTCTTCAAATACATCTCCACCGTATATATCGTTTGCTACAATCACAGGAAAATCTTTAAATTCAAGTTTTCTTATAGCTTCTGGTCCTAAATCTTCATAAGCAACCATTTCTACCGATACTATATGCTTTGATAAAATTGCTGCAGTTCCACCATAAGCAGCAAAATATACTGCTTTATATTTCTTCAAAGCTTCTTTAACTTCAGGACCTCTCCATCCTTTTCCTATGGTTCCTTTAAGACCAAGTTCTAATAGTTTTGGAGTATATTTATCCATTCTATATGCAGTTGTAGGACCGGCAGAACCTATAATATGTCCCGGTTTTGGTGGTGTTGGACCTACATAATAAATAACTTGACCTCTTATATCAAAAGGTAGTTTTCCTGTTTGTTCGTATTCTTGAAGCATTCTTTTATGTGCTGCATCTCTTGCAGTATATACATATCCATTTAATAGGACTTTATCTCCTGCTCTTAAATCTTCTATTATTTCATCTGTTAATGGGGTAAAAATTCTTTTTTCCATGGTTTGCTCCTTAAATTTCTATCTCTTTATGTCTTGCTGCATGGCATTGAATATTTACTGCTACCGGTAAAGATGCTATATGGCAAGGTGCCATCTCAACTTTTACATCTATTGCAGTAACAGTTCCTCCAAAACCAAGAGGTCCAACACCGAGCTTATTGGCATCTTCAAGAATTTCTTTTTCTATTTTAGCAGCAATTGGGTCAGGATTTGGCTCTCCTACTTTTCTAAATAACGCTTTTTTTGCAAGAACGGCAGAATAATCAAATGTTCCTCCAATTCCTACTCCAACGGTAAAAGGTGGACAAGCATTTGGCCCTGCATTAGCTATTGCTTGTAAGACAAATTTTTTAACACCTTCCCATCCATCAGCAGGTTTAAGCATTGCTTGTTTACTTTGATTTTCAGAGCCACCACCTTTTGCCGCAAATTTTATCTTTATTTTATCTCCAGGCACAATGTTGTAATATATAAGAGCCGGTGTATTATCTCCTGTGTTTTTTCTTTCAAAAACAGGGTCAAAAGATAAAGAAGCTCTAAGATACCCTTCTTTTGTTGCCTGTCTTACTCCTTCATTTATTGCATCTGTTATATATCCACCCACTATATGAACATCCTGACCTATATCTACAAAGAAAACAGGATATCCGGTATCTTGGCAGTATGCAATCTGCTCGGAAGCTGCTACTTCTGCATTCTTTACTATTTCCTGTAATATCTCCTTTCCAAGAGGTGATTCTTCTTTATTTATAGCTTCTTTGAAAGCAGTTAGAACATCTTCAGGTAAAAAATAGTTTGCTTCCATTACTAATTTTTTTACTGCTTCTGTTATTGTTTTTGCATCTATAGTTCTCAATTTTAAACACCTCTATATTAATTTTAACTCTTTTATTCTATTTATGCCTTCTTTAACAGATTTTACAGAAGATTCCCACATTTTTTTCTCTTCCTCGGAAAGTTCTAATTTTACTACTTCTTCCCATCCATGAGCTCCAACTTTAACTGGAAGACCTATACAAACATCATAAGCATTATAAAATTTTGCATCTTCTCCTTCAAGATAAACAGAGCAAGGAAGTATCTCTTTTTTATCCCTTAATATTGCTTCTATCATCTCAACAACAGAAGAACCGGGAGCGTGATAAGCAGAAGTTCCCATAAGATTAACTATCTCTCCACCACCAAATTTTGTTCTATTAATTAGTTCTTCAAGTTTTTCTTTACTAAATAATTTTGTTAATGGTATTCCCCCTACATTAGAAGCCGATAAAAGAGGAACCATATCATCTCCGTGGCTACCAAGCACATAACAGTTTATATTTTTTACAGAAACTTTTAACTCCATTGCTATAAATGCTTTAAATCTTGCTGTATCTAAAACTCCTGCCATTCCAAGCACTTTATTTTTTGAAAATCCTGTTATTTTCAATGTTGCATAAGTTAGGACATCTACCGGATTAGATACAACAATAACAGTAGCATTTGGAGCATATAAGGCTATCCTTTCTGAAACTGTTCTTATAATGTTTACATTTGCAGTCAATAAATCATCTCTACTCATTCCGGGTCTTCTTGGAAATCCGGCAGTTATAACAACTATATCAGAGTTTCTTAATGGTTCGTATCCCTGTCCATCAGGTGTAACGGTATAACCTTTTACATCAACATCTACACCAAGTGAAGTTGCCATCTGTTTTATATCAAGGGCTTTTCCTTTTACCACTTCAAATGTTTTATCTTCAGTTTTTCTTGGAAGGTCAAACATCTTTATATTTGCAAGTTCTCTAATAGCTATAAGATTGGCAACATGTTCCCCCACATTTCCCGCTCCAATAATAGAAACCGTAGGTCTTTGATACTCTCCCATTATTACCTCCAAAAGTTTAAAAAATTTAACATAATTAGGATATAATCATATTTTAAATTTGTCAATAAAACAGTGTTTGATTTTTTAAAATTTAGATAAATATTTGAGTAAATTAAGAAATTTTTGATTGTAATAGATTACCGGATTGATATCAAAAATTAGAAAAATAGAGAAAAAATTAAAATCTTATTAGATTAAGAAGATTTAGATTAAGAAGATTTTTTAAGGGAGAAAAGCCCTCATAAGAGGGCTTAAATGGTTGTATTAAACGTTAGAAGGTTCTTTTTCTATAACATTAACCTCAACTGTTTCACTTTGCCAAAGACCGTGTTTTGTGCAGTAGCTCATAGCATTGAGTTTGAGCTTATCTTTTGTAGGAACTATATAAAAATCTACTTCTGCTTGGTTTGGTTTATTTCCCATTACTCCAGGAACAAAATTAACCTGTGCTAAAAATGTATCTCCATCCCATAACTGAACATAAGCAATATAATGGTCAAAATCATCCGGATGAACATACTCATTACCAACTCTAACTTTTACCTTAAGTTTTTCTCCTTTTATAGCTTCACCTTCTACATGAACAAATGGAGAATGTCTGTCAATAAAATCTCTTTTAGCTTCTTTGTCAATAGTGCTAATGTCTACATAGCTATTTACTTTTGGCATTGCAATACCTCCTATTTTTTATTAAATTTAGATTACCATTTTAATGTATTAAATATTTTTACTAAATGATTTTAATCATAGGTAAAAATTTTTTATCAAATAAGATTATATTTATAACAAAACAGAGGTTGAAATAATGAATAGAAGGGATTTTGTGAAAATTTTGGCATTATCTACAATTGCAACCCAAAGCTATGCAATGGAAATTTTAGAAAAAGAAGAAAAAAAACCTATTAAATCCAAAAAGGAGGTAAGTAAAATGAAAGTAGTAAAACTTCAACCAAAGGATTATCTTAAACCAAAAGGTTTAGTTGGTATCTCTGATGAGCAGATTGAAGTTCATTTTGAAGGTCATTATAAAGGTTATGTAGCAAAATATAATGAAATTCAAGAAAAGTTGGCATCTGATTTTGCAGATAGGTCTAAGGCAAATCAAAATTATTCTGAATACAGGGCTTTAAAAGTTGAAGAAAGCTTTAACTATATGGGTGTTATTCTTCATGAATTATATTTTGAAAATTTAATAGGTGGTGGAAAAGGAGAGCCTTCTAAGGAGTTGAAAACTGCAATAGAAGAAACATTTGGCTCTGTTGACAACTGTCTAAATGAAATAAAAGCAACCGGAATAGCTTGCAGAGGTTGGTCTACCTTATCTTATGATGTTTATAATAAAATGCTTTTTGTAAATGGATTTGATGCCCATAACCAATATGGCTTTGTTGGTTCTTTTCCTCTAATAGTTCTTGATGTCTATGAGCATGCTTATTATGTAGACCAAAAGAACAAAAGACCACCTTATATAGATGCATTCTTCAAAAATCTAAACTGGGATGTAATTAACCAAAGATATGAAAGAGCAATAAAAGCTTAAATGTTTTTTGAAAAGATAAAAGATGATATAAAAGATTTAAAACAGATAGGAGAAGGCTGGAAGGCAAAAATATATGCCGGATACTACAATGGCCTTCTCTTATCTTTTAAAATACCTATCAAAAAAGATTATACATTTTCAATAAAAAAAGAAGGCATTATTTTAAAAGAGTTAAATAAATATAATATAGGAGCAAAACTATATTTATTAGGTGAAGATTTTATAGCATATAGATATATAGAAGGAAGACCTTTAAATGAAGTTTTAAATAAAGAAAATAGCAAAATTCTCTTATCAAATTTATTAAATCAGGCAAGAAAACTTGATATATTAAAAATAAATAAAGAAGAGATGCATAAACCTTACTCAAATGTTTTGGTAACTGATAATTATGATGTATATCTGATAGATTTTGAAAGAGCATCTAAAACATTATCACCAAAAAATGTAACCCAGCTTATAACATTTTTCTTAAATAATAAAGATTTGTTTGAAAATATAGATAAAGATAAAATAATAAATCTGCTTAAAATTTACAAAAATGGATATTCAGAAGATACTTTTATAAAGTTAAAAAATGAGTTTTTTAAATAAAATTACTCATATCTAAGTATTTCTGCTATATTTTCTTTTGATGCTGAATAAGCCGGAAAAATTGAAGAAATAAAACATATTATTAAAGATGTAAAAAATACTGCTAAAACTTCCAATGTAGATATTTTAAAAGGAAGATAATTTATAAGATAAACATCCGGATTTAATTTTACAAGATGATAACTATCTGCTACATACACAATAGATAATCCAAGTAATACACCAATAGTTGTTCCAATTAATCCTATTATTAAACCTTGGGATAAAAATATTTTTAAAATTAAGTTATTATCTGCTCCTATGGTTTTTAGGATAGCTATATCTTTTCTCTTTTCTCTTGCTTTTGTTGTAAGTAAGCTGGAAATATTAAATGAAGCCACTAAAATTATTAATGCAATTACCATAAACATAGCAAGTTTTTCAAGTTCCAATGCTTGAAATAGGCTTTTATTTAAATCCATCCATGATTTTACTATATAATCAGGTGGTAATTTTTTTTCTAAAATATCTTTTATCTTTTCTGCTTGGTATGGGTCTTTTAATTTTAGTTGGTATCCGGTTATATAACTGCCCATATCAAAAAATTCTCTTGCAGAATTTATATTTATTCCTACAAAAGAAGAATCATATTCAAACATACCAAAATCTGCTATTCCTGCTACATAAACCTTTTTCATCTTGGGTAAAAATCCAAGGGCTGTTTTCCTTCCAATTGGGGAAATAATATTAAAGCTATCTCCTACCCATACTCCAAGGGCTACTGCTAAATCTTTACCTATGATTACTGCATCTTCATTGTTAAGTAATCTATAATCACCGGCTATTAATTTTTTATCAATTGAAGCTATGTTTTTGTCTTTTTCCGGATATACTCCTCTAACAATTATATGAAATACAGATTCATCTTTTGATGCTATGGCATTTGAATAAACAAATGGTTCATAATCTACCACTTCTTTTATATTTTTAATCTCTTTTTCTACAACAGGGTCATTTTGTAGCATTTTGTTATTTGATAAAGTAGTTATTATAATTGTAGGGGCTGTATCAAGTATTTTTTGCTTTAAACCATAAGAAAAACCGGACATAATAGCTAAGGTAACAATTAAAGCCGTCACACCAACTATTATTCCTATAACTGATATAACAGTCATAAAAGATAACACTTTTGATTTTATAGATAATAAATATCTAAATGCTATCTGGATATATAACGGCATTTATTCTCCTTCTTCTATTAATCTCTCTGCAAGATATTCTGCAAGATGCATTACTTTTATATTTTTATAATAATCATGTTTATACATTCCGTCTGCTATATTTAAAACACATCCGGGACAATCGCTTAAAACATAGGTTGCCTCGGTTTTCTTTATATCTTCTACTTTTCTTTTTTGAAGCTCTGAAGCTACTTCATAATTAGCAACAGAGAAATATCCGGCAAAACCGCAACACATCATAGCTTCTTCGCCTTCTACATAGCTTACATCTTTTACATTTTGAAGAACATCTCTAAATACATTCGGGTTTGTTTTCATAGCAGTGTAAGAGTGGCAAGGAAAATGGAAAGTTACTTTTTCTCCGTTTCCTTTAAAGGTATAAAATCCTTCTTCTCTTAATATTTCTGCAAAATCTTTCACAGGATAATGATATTCTTCTTTTAATGCTCCACCACAGGTAGGACACGCTACCACAATAGCATCAAACTCATATTTATCTATCTCTTTTTTATTATGTTCCATCAATTTATTAAATGCTTCTATCTCACCGCTATATAAATGGGGTGCTCCACAACATCTTATATCTTTTGGGACAACTACATCATATCCTGCTTTTTCCATAAGTTTTAATACGCTTTCACCGGTTTTTCCGTGGAAAGCATCTATCATACAACCGGTAAAAAATAATAATCTTCCTTTTGGTTTTTCTGTTTTAACCTCTTTTCCTCTTAGTCCAAATGGCTTAGCAGAAGGTTTTGGCATAAGCTTAGCATATTTAGGTATTCCTACATCTATATAAACAGAGTTATACTCAGGAACTTCTTTTCCAAGGGCTTTTCCGTAAGCAGAAAGTAAAGAAGGAGCAAATTTCATTCCTATTTTTGTCAGAGGATTACCCATCATTGCAAGACCTTTAAATACAACTTCTTTAAATATATCTCTTTTTGCTTTTTCTTTTCCTAAATTCCTTGCTCTAAACATAATTTCTTTATATTCAACTTCATTAGGACATATCCATTCACATCTCCTGCACATAGCACATTGGTTCCATTGGGCTACTACATCTTCTGTTAATGGCATTTCTCCACTTACAACCATTTCTGCAAGAGCAAGCCTTCCTCTTGGAGAAGACCTTTCTTCTTTTACAACACTATAAGTAGGACAAACAGACCTGCAGGCAGAACATTTTACACATTGGGATGCAAGCTCTATGGTTAATTTTGGTTCTATATAATTAACAGACATTTTTTTCTACCTCTTTTACAATATATATACAAAAAAGATATAACGGTTAATATATATTAGCAATGTTAAAAATCATAACCAGTATGCTTTTAAATTTCCTTTTATCCAATCCCATAATACTTTTTTTGCGGTTCTGTCTAAATCAAGCTCTCCACCGGAAATTTTATAATTTAATTTTTCTGCGATTTTCTCAAGGGTTTTTAAGCTATCTTCTTCCGGCTCTATCTTATAAAGCTCTTTTAAAGCCTCTTTTTTTTCTTTATATATTTTTTCTATAAGTTTTAAAGCAATTTCTACCGGTTGCTGTAGCTTTTCCGGTATATATGAGCCTTTTAATGCTAAATTTTCTTGAAATTCAAGGGTTATTATTCCGGGAGTATCTATCAAGAATATATTTTCATCTAATTTTATTAATTTTTCTCCGGTTGTCATTCCGGGTTTTGGAGAGGTTATGGCTACTTTTTTCTTTTTCAAGCTATTTATAATAGAAGATTTTCCAACATTAGGATAACCTAAAACTCCTACCTTTATAATGCCCTTTTTTTTCGCTATCTCTTTTAATTTCTCCTGTAATTCTTTTATACCTATATTTTTATGAGCAGAAAATACAATTACCGGATACTCTTTTTCTATCATCTGTTTTGCTTTCATTAAAAAATCTTTCGGAACAAGGTCTGATTTATTCATTACAATAATCAGGCTTTTATTTCTCTCTTTTGCAAACTGCTCTACAACTGCATTTCTTGTCTCAAATGGTATCCTTGCATCTATTACTTCTAATACTAAATTTGATTCTGTCAATATCTTTTTTGCTATACTTTTTTCCCTAAGCCATTCTCTTGGTTTTTCCAACTTATTTTCTCACCTTTTGAAATTGATTTTAAGAAAAATATATTATATAACATTTGCTAAATGAATTTTCCATCATGATATAAGGGGTATTGTGTGTAATAGATGAAAAATTACAAAAAGTCTAACTGTTTATTTTTCTCTTGTCCATATTTATTTCTCTTTTACTTATATTCATATTTTATCATCTATTATACTAAATACCAGATTTATAGTATGTGATATAATTTTTTTAGTTAATACTAACTAACCATGGAGGTAAAATCAATGATAATAGAAAGATTTTTTATTGGAGATGGAATATCTCATATATCTTATCTGATTGCAGGTCAAACAAAAGCTATTGTAATAGACCCAAAAAGAGATATTGAAGATTACATCCAAAAGGCAAAAGAATTTGGGGTAGAAATTGAAGCTGTTCTTGTAACACATCTACATGCAGATTTTATAGGTGGTCATTATGAGCTTGCTGAAAAAACCGGTGCAAAACTTTATTTACCAGCAAAGCAGGAAAGTAAAAGAGAACATATCTCTGTTAAAGAGGGAGATGTAATACAGATAGAAAACATAAAAATAGATGTTTTAGATACTCCAGGACATACTCCTGAACATGTATCTTATGTATTTACAGATTTATCCCGCGGAGAAGAGCCTGTTGCAGTTTTTACCGGAGATACTCTTTTTGTCGGTGATGTGGGAAGACCGGATTTATTTCCGGATAAAAAAGATGAACTTGCCAAAAAATTATATAATTCTTTACAAAAACTATTGAAACTTCCTGATTTTGTAGAAGTTTATCCGGCACATGGAGCAGGAACATTATGCGGTAAAGCATTATCAACAAAAAGAAGCTCTACTATAGGCTATGAAAGAAAATTTAACAAGCTTTTATCTCTTCCGGAAGAAGAATTTATTAAAACTTTATTAGATGGAATGCCACCTGCACCTGACCATTTCAAAAGATGTTCTAAAATAAATGAAGAAGGTGCTATATATATTTCAAATCTTCCTTCTCCAAAAGCTTTATCTGTAAATGAATTTGAGAACTTAATAGATGAAAATAAAATTATTCTTGATACAAGGTCTTATCTTTCATGGATAGGAGGACATATTCCAGAATCTATAAGTATGGATTATAAATTTATGCCTTTCTCATTATTTGCAGGATGGATACTTGACCCAGAAAAAGAGATTTTACTTGTAATAGAAAATAATAAAGAAATTGATGATATAACTATTAAACTTAGAAGAGTTGGAATAGATAATATCGTGGGATACCTTGAAAATCATATATTTGCTTGGACAAAAGCAGGAAAACCAATAAAATCTTTTAAGGCTATATCTACAAATGAATTAGAAGAAAAACTTAAGGATGAAAATTTTATTCTTTTAGATGTTAGAGCAAAATCTGAACTAATAAATGGCAAGATAGAAAACTCTATAAACATTCCATTACCGGAACTCAGAGAAAGATATAATGAACTTGATAAAAATAAAGAAATAGTTATATATTGTGGTTTGGGTCCAAGAGGCTCATTGGCTGCAAGTTTACTTGAAAGATTAGGATTTGAAAACATATTAGTTCTTGCAGGTGGTTTTACAGGCTGGAATAATTATAAAAAATCTTCTTCTGTAAAAACATAATTTTTTAAAAGGGGTAAAAGCCCCTTTTTTCTGAATAACTTTTTACAAGATTTAAATAAATGCTAATTCGGAAATTAATAAAGCCTCCAGACAAGTTTTTGAGCTGGAATTCAATACGAATATGTAAAAATAGACATATCTAAAAACAAAGCAGATATAAAAGCATTAATGCCATAAAATAGGAGTTGGTAAAAAGATGAAATACATATTAAGCATAATACTTGCACCGGTAATATTTGCTTTTGGTGGTAAAATATATTGCGTTTTAATAAATCCTGAACCTTGTAATCCGAAACAGGTGCAAGAAGAGAAAAAAGAAAATATGAATGAAGAAAAAAATGAAGATTAATCTTTTGCATATATTTAAAACCTTTAAATAATGCAGGTTTAATTTTTGAAATTATTGCAAAAACTTCCATAATTTATGATAAACTATAAAATATTATAATGGCAAAGCATAATGGTATGGAAAGAGGACTTTTTGATATAGGATTGACATCAAAACAAGAACTGGCAGAAAAACCATGCCTTATTATTAATGAAGATGGGATTACGGAGAGGAGAAATATAAATCCTGCTTCATTATTGGAAGGATTTAATAAAGTTTTAGCCATTACATTTTCCACATCAATTAATGCTATCTTTGATGTATTTAAAAATTTTAATCAGATTGAGCTTTTAATAGGAATAGAAGAAAATGAAATATCAATACAATATTTTTTAAAGGAAATACGAGAAAAAATTAAACCTTTTCTTATTAAGTCATTACAAAAAGAGATAGAAATTTATCATCTTCCTAATTCTCACAGAAAATTATATCTTCTCGGAAAAGATAATGAAATAAAAAGGGTTATTTTAGGAAGTGCAAATGCATCTATAAGTGCTTGGTTTGGAGTGCAAGGAGAAGATTTTATAGTAATAGATAATCCGAATCTAATTCAAACCTACATAAATGATTATTATCAAGAAAAAAGTAAGGCTAAAACCATAGTAGATAAAGATTTCAAAAGGGAAATATTAAAAGATGCAGAAAAGAAAGGAATATCCCCTAGTATTAATATAGAAACAGCAATACTTAATGGGAATATTCAAGTTTTAAAAGAAGTGGCAGAGAAATCTGCAGAACTTGCAACAAATATTACTATTAAAAATATTATTGTAAATAAAATAGTCCCTGACACAACGATTATACAAGAAGAGAAAAAGAAACTGGAAGAAGTAGAAGAAGATATTAAGTTTTTAAACCAAAAAAGAAAAGAAATTATACTGGCAAAAGATAATATTGAAAAACTTAAAGATGTATTAAAAGAACTACAAAAACAAAGAACTGAAGAAACTACTATATATCATGATATTTCTTATGGATTTCTATATAATGGATTTCCTATATACATTGATGATGATATAAGAACAAAAGCAAAGGAAATGGCAAAACTTTTAAGAGAATATATAGAAATATCAAAGAATTCAAGTTATAAGCATCCATCTCTTATAGGTGAGGCAATAGTTTTTGCATTTAATTCTCCGATTATATATTTTATAAGAAAAAGAGCCTTTGAAGAAGGAATTGACCTTAATCTCTTCCCGATTTTTGCACTTTTAGGGGGAGTAGCAAAAGCAGGAAAAAGTACAATTCTTGAAGTTATAGCAAGGCTCTTAGGAACCTTAAAAATAAATTACAGAAGATTACAGAAAACTCAAAATAGCCAAGCTTACACCATTGAAGCTAAACTTTTTTCTGATAATCTTTCACCTTTATTGATAGATGAAGTAAATCCTAAGCATTTTTCTGAAAGTGCATTACAAGATGTTTTAAAACATACAAGTGAAGATGAAAGAACTAAGAGGGTGTTAATTCTTACATCTAATTTACAAGATTTTTCAGGCGGATTACAGGTTTTGAGAAGAGCATGTTTTTTACCTTTTGAAGTTCAGGTAAAATCTGATGCAAAAGGTATAGAAAAAATAATGCGTGGTTTAGATAACTCTCTTTTCTTAATGTTCTTAAATTATTTAAACGATAAGAAAATTGAAATTAATCCTGATCCGGATGACCCACTTAAAATTGCAAGAGAATTTCTTTTAAATGAAGGAGTTCCTGTTCCGGAAAGTTATCAAGGAAGATACGAGGAAGTAATCAGAAAGAGTTGGAGAATTCTTTATCAAAGTTCACCGGAAATTTTTGAAGAAGCACCGGAAGTAGATGGAAAACATGAAAAAGGAAAGAAAGTTAAAGCTTTTAAAGTAAAGAAAGAGAAAGTTGGATTTTTAATTCCATTGGAAAGTTTTGAAATAAATTCTACCTTCCCTGATTACTATATCTTGGATAAAGAAAAATTTTTAGAAGAAATTGGAGAAAAAAATACCGGTTTAACTATTATTGATAGGTTTAAAAAACTTTTTAATTAAAGAGAAATAAAATTTACCACCAGTCGTCATCGTCATTGTTATTTAACCAATCATAATCATCATTGTCATCTCTCCACATCCAGCAATCGTAGTAATTACAATTACGATTAGAATCTGCTCCTGCCAATGCAAGCAAACCGAGAATTGCTATAGCTCCGAATCCTAACAAAAACCACATTTTATTTTACCTCTAATAAAAAATTTTTTAGATTATCTATAAATTTTAAACGATTTTTAAACATCTTTTTTGACATTCAAAGCAAGACTTAATTTATATTTTTTTCTGTCCCTACATAGTTCAGATAAAACTTAATCAAAATTGTTTGTTCCAATGTGGCTTGTTGTATCGCTTGAGCTTAATGTATCACAAAGGTTGAAAGGATTAGTTATGTCACAAAGGTTATCTGTATTACAAAGGTTAAGAGGATTAGTTATATCACAAGGGTCATCTATTCTGGAGAGTCTATGGTTACTGGAAATATCATAGTTATCTGTCATATTATCAGTGAAAGTTTCATTATTGTTAGAATACCTTGGAACTTCCTCTCTATCTATTTTTATTATATTCCATATTATATTTATTATATTCCATAATGTTAACATCACAAAACCTATTATACCGGCTATTAATAATCTAAAATCACCTCCTTCAAATGCCATTCCTATGCCTAAAAATAAACCGAAAAATGCTAATAAGTAAAATATTAAACCCAATATTAAAAATATTAATTTCCCCAATATTAAACCTATTAATCTTATCATCTTTATCACCCCCTTTAAATCATTTTTACACATTTATTTTCTATCCCACATAGTTCAGATAAAACGAAAGTTGGATTTTAGTTCTGTTAAATTCTATAAAGAACTTTCTATCCCACATAGTTCAGATAAAACTTTTCTTAGACGGAGAACCATTTATAGTTGAAACTCTTTCTATCCCACATAGTTCAGATAAAACGAATTTATGAGTCTTCTAGAGAAATATTCTCTAGAAGCTTTCTATCCCACATAGTTCAGATAAAACTTGCCACTTTGGAATTGGAAGTTGGAAATAAACTAACTTTCTATCCCACATAGTTCAGATAAAACCCAGAAATTCCTTTCGCCACAAGTTTATAACTTACAATCTTTCTATCCCACATAGTTCAGATAAAACTACCAGAGAACATATCTTCTATTTCAGATTGTAGAATCTTTCTATCCCACATAGTTCAGATAAAACTACCAGAGAACATATCTTCTATTTCAGATTGTAGAATCTTTCTATCCCACATAGTTCAGATAAAACTACCAGAGAACATATCTTCTATTTCAGATTGTAGAATCTTTCTATCCCACATAGTTCAGATAAAACAGTAGAAGAAAGTAGCGAGCCAAGAGAGCTTTTAAACTTTCTATCCCACATAGTTCAGATAAAACGCAGATGTAGGAAGAACAAAGCAAGTCTTTTTCTGCCTTTCTATCCCACATAGTTCAGATAAAACTCGGTAAGCTCACTGAAAAAGAGCTTGCCTATATGACTTTCTATCCCACATAGTTCAGATAAAACTCATAAGTAGTATTTCCTTTATCTGTAATATCTCCAAACTTTCTATCCCACATAGTTCAGATAAAACAGTATTGATTTGTAAGCAATTGTCCGATAGTGCCGGACTTTCTATCCCACATAGTTCAGATAAAACCCGTCAATTTTTTCATAAAAAATAATAATGAAATTTTTAAATTTTGTCAAGTATTTTTTAGCAAAAATTAATTTAAAACTGAATAACCGCAAATTGATATTTTTTGCATTGAACCTCTAATAATGCAAATATATTTTCTGTTATATTCTCGCTAATCATTGATACAAGCTAAGTCAAGCAGAAATATATTTTCTGTTTAAAATGCAAAATTTTTCAAAAAATAAAACAGCGTTTGATTAACAGGCTCATCTTTCTCCTTAAAAACAAGAAAGAAAGCCTATTCTCTTATTCTGTTGCCAAGTAGCAAAAATATTATAGCATAAAAAATTTTTTTGGTATAATTATTTTAACACTAAACTAAAAAAGGATTTAAAATGAATTTTAGAGAAGTTTTTAGGGAGGCTTTTTCTGAACTAAAATATAAAAAAGGAAAGGTTTTTATAGTAAAGGTAAAAAATCTTTATGAAAGAACTAGAATAGCCTTATCCGGTTATAATGGCTTAAAAGATAAATCTAAGAAAAGACCAATAATCTTAATCAATACAACAGAAGATAAAATCTATTTTTTCGCTTTAAGCAGATATATAATCCTTGAAAGACCAAAAATTAATACAGAAAATTGCGATACAAAATCAGAAATAGAATGCTTAGGTATGGATATTAAGAATCCAAAAGAAAAACTTATATTCGCTAAAGAAACTCCGAGACTAAAAGCATGTTTTTATATAAATAAACATATTTTTGAAGAACTTGAAAATGAAGGAAATATAATTTATTGCGGAAGTTGTGATGATAAAGTTTTAGATGAAGCAATTAAAAAAATTAAAGATTTTACAGGAGAAAGTTGCTAAATGAAAGAATTAAGAGAACAGATTTATGAATATATCTCAGGTTATAATCCAGAAGGCGAAAATATAATAAAAAGTATCTTTGCTAAAACATTAAATAAACCGGAATATCAAATTTTAAAATCAAGAGAAGATTTCGAAGATTTGTATAGTAGCTTTTATGAAGAAAAAATTATATTAAAAAGGAAATTATACGAAGAAAAATTTAAAGAAGATAAATCCGGAATAATAAATTATTTAAAAGCCTCAATAAGACATTTTTTAGACGATGAAAAAAGAAAATTACAGATAGAGACTATCTCGGTTATAAAAGATGAAGAAGATAACCAGATAGATATTTTTGAAACTATACCGGATACAAAAATTAAAAATCAACTTGATTACATAGAAGCAAAAGAAATATCCGAAAAAATAAAAGAGTTTTTATCAGAAGAAGATTTAAAGGTTTTATGCCATATAGTATTTAAAGATAAAAATGATAAAAATTATTGCCTTGAAAACCTGTCCCAAGATGCCATATATAAAAGAGTAGAAAGATTAAAAAAAGAAAAACTCACAAAATTTGTATCAATTTATAACTTTAGTTATGATGGATTTCAACTTTTTATAGATGAATTTCTAATGTCAGAAATATGCAAAAAATTATGTTTATAAATTATAGATTATCGGAGAGTGATTAAAAATGGGTAAATATATAGAAGAAATCTATAACATCTATATAAGTGAAAGAAACGAAGAAATAGCTGATTGTCCGGAAAAAGAAAGAGAAATTTCATTAGAATTTGGAGATATAATCTATTTTTGCTATAAAAATAAACCAATCTATGCAGTATATTTAGGAATGGAAGACCAATATTATATGTTCGCGAAGGTTTCTGAGTGGTGGGAACTCGGAAATAAAAACGATATGCTTGTTTTTTTAGACGATGAACCTTTTATTATAGAAACTTGGAATATCTTTTATCTCACAGAAGAAGAAATCAAAAAAGCAAGAAAAATGTTTGTTTTATCATATGAAGATAAAGAAATTTTAAAAAAAGTTATATTTGAGAATGAGAGAATTCCGGAACATAAAAGAATGTCGGAAATACCGGATATAGATACCTATCCACAGGTAAAATTTCACCGATTAGAAGCTTCTGATGTAAAAGAATTAGCTTTGAGAGTTTTTGATATGCTTGAAGAAGAAAATGTTATAGAACTTGCACCGGAAAGATTGGAAGAACAGCTCCTTGCAGCTTCAGAAGAAAATGAGTATTATAAAGGCAAAAATTTTGACTTGTTTTATTATCCGGAAGAAAATTATATAGAATTAATACCTTCTGATGATTTAATAGGAAAAGCAGTTGTAATAAAAGTTTTTGATGAAGAATATAAATTTGATAAACTTCCAAAAAATATAATCTTAGAAATTCCACAAGAATTTAATAAAAAAGTAAATATAGATTACATAGGAGAAAAAATAGATGTTAGAGAAATTCAAGAATGATCCATCAGACAGAATAAAAATAATAAAATCAAAAAAACTATCAGAAGAAGATAAACCGGTATTATATGAACTACTTACAGATAAAAATGTATCGGATGAAGAGAAATTTTTAATCTGGAAAGCTATAAAACAAAAAAATGATTTACTTGATGTAGAAAAACTTTCAGAACTATTAAATATGCCGGCTTTAAATGTAAAAAAAATATTTACATCTACACCAATAGAAGTAAAATTTCCAATAGCACTCAAAGATAAAGCAGAAATAACAAAAGCCTATATTATAGAACTTCCAAAAGAAACAGACACTCTAAGCTTTTCTTTAAAAGAAGATAAAATAGAAGCATTAAAAACAATAAAAGATATTGTAAATAAGCCGTTTTTCGTAATCTTTGAAAAAGATTTTACCCATAAATCATTTATGCTTGCGGTTTTGGTTGGTTTATTAACAAAAGGAGAAAATATAGATAAATTTGCATTTACAGGTGTTGTAAATAAAGAAAAAGAAATTTTCTCAGTTGATGGTATAGAAGAAAAAGAAAAAGTAGCCAAAGAACAAGGATTAAAACTTATAAAACCGGATTATGCAGATACCATAGATGAATTATTATACTGGATAGGGGAAGAAGCAATAGATATTCCTTTTTTAATAATGGTAAATAAATCAACCGAAGAAGTTAAAACAGCACTGACAAAACTTGAAAAAGAAATAAAAGATAAAAAATCTTATTTTTCCATAGAAAAGCTAAAAAATATATTTGATATTCAGGAAGAAGATTTATATCTGTATTATGATAAGCCATTATCCGAAAAAGAAGAAGAATGGCAAAATTTAATTAAACTATTTGAAGAAAAATTAAAAAATATATATTCTAAATTTGAAAATAAAATCAGAATTTTACATATAGCCTTTGCAACTCCGGCATCTCTTGCAATGGGATTTGGTATAAAACTTGGGACAAAAAAACCGGTAATTTTATATCATTATCAATCAGATAAATATGTTCCGGTAATAGATTTATCATCAGCAGAAACAATAAGAACCATAAAAGGAATGAAAGAGATTGAAAAAATAAAATATGAGATAAAAAATATACAAAACACAGAAGATGTAGCAGTAGAAATAAGACTGGCAAGCCATAATTTAACTTCTGATGTAGAAAATTATCTTAAAGCAAACAATAAAGATTATGCAATAGTTAATATACAAACTCTCAATGCAGGAAATTTACCATTACCGGAAAAAAATGAATGGGCAGAGTATATTTCAGAAATATATACTTTATTAAATGATTTAAAAAATCAATATCATATAAACAGATACCATATATTTTTAAGCACACCGGTTGCAATAGCTTTTGCTCTTGGAATGGCTATCGGACATTTCTGGGACACATATATTTATAACTATAACCCGAAAGCAGAGATTAAAAATAAATATTTTAAAGTCTTAGAAGGAAAAAATTTAGAAAGTATTTTTTAAAACTTTATGATAAAATTCTGTCAGAAAATATAACAATTTTTCGTTTTAATTAAAAAAAGCGTAGGGGAAAATAAATGAAAGAGATAACCTTAGAAGTAGAGATTATAACACCTACATTAATGGGCGGAGGATTCGGTCAAAATGATAATATCCGTCCATCTGAAATAAAAGGAATGATGCGTTATTGGTTTAGAGCAATAGCCGGTTCTGTCCTTGGAAATAATATAGAAGAAATAAAAAAAGTAGAAGATAGATTATTTGGTTCTCAAACTACAAAATCTCCTTTTCGCCTTTTGATATCAAATAAAAAAGATTTAAAAATAGAAAAAAATCTTACTCTCCAAAAAGCAGGGGCAAAATATCTTGGATTTACAATAAATGTAAATAAAGAAAGAGTATTAAATGTAATAAAAGAAGGAATATTTGAAATATCATTTTTGTTTAACAATAACTTATCAGCCGAAGAAAGACGATTGATACTTCTATCATTTTATCTTGCTACTGCATTAGGAGGTTTTGGGTTAAGAAGTAGAAGAGGTTTCGGAAGTTGGCAGATAAAAGGTTCTAAGGTAAAAATAGGAGATTTTGAATTTGAAAAATATAAAGAAGAAGATATTAATAAAGCCATAAAAATATCCATAGAAAATTTAATTAGCTTAATAAAAAAAGAAAAGACAGAAACAGATATACCGGTTATTAATACTTTTTTTGATGGGAAATATAATATTGAAATAGTAAGACAAAGAGCATCTTCGTGGGAAGATGTTCTAGATAATTTAGGTAGATATTATAGAGGTTTTAGAATAAATCCAAATAATCCACAAAAAGCAAATCCTTCAGATAAAAAAGCTACTAATGATTTTAAAATTATTATGAATGCATTTAGAGAAAACAAAAAAAGCATAAATTTAGTAAATCCATCATTTGGATTAAATATTCAGTATCCAAGTGGCAAATTTTCCGTAGAACTCCAAAAAGAAAATAAAAGTTTAAGAAGAGCTTCTCAGCTTTTTGTATCCATAAAAAAAGAAAATGATGAATACAGCATTATATTATCTAACTTTTATTCTCAGTTTAAGCCACATAATGACAAATATAAAGTTATAGTAAAAGGAAAAGATATCATATTTGTAAATGTAGATGATAAAAAATATTATGAATATAGAAACAATCTTATAAATTTCCTAAAAACCAATTGGGGCAGATAAGATGGCTGAGAGATATTTATGTAAAATAACAATACCATCAGTGCAAAAACTTATAACATATTCTAAAAAAACGATTGATTTATGGGCAGGAAGTTTTATTGTAAATCATATTATGAAAGAAATCTTAAAAAATATAAAAGAAAAATACAATCCGGAATTTATTTTTCCGGATGAAAATCTTTTAGACTCAAACTCAGAAATTGCTGACATAACAAATATATCAATCTTTTTTATAGATTTAGAAAAAGAAAAAATAAAAGAATTTATAGAGAATACAGAAAATCTTTTTAGAGAAATTTTAATTAAAAATTTATTAAATTTTGAAGAAGATATTGCAGATGAAAATATTAAAAATTTAGCAGAAAAACAGATAGAGAATGCATTAAATATAATTATTGCATTAAAAAAATATGAAAGCGATTATATTCAGACATTAGAAGAACTTGATAAATATATTGCAACATTAAAAGGTTTTAAATATAAAGAACCTAAATATATTGAAGGATTTAAAGTTGTTGATTTAGAAATTGAGAAAAACATTTTTGAACATCCGGATTATAAAGTTTTTATGAATACCATATATGAGCTAAAACCGGAAGTTATAAGAGGTGCTTATAAATGTAGTGTTTGCGGAGAGAGAATTATCCTCGGTGCTACTTCTACCGATTACAGAGGAGAAAAATTTTGGGAAAATTTAAAGAAAAAATACAAAATAAAAATAGGTGAGAAAGAAAGATTATGTGGATTTTGTCTTGGTAAGAGATTATTTAGAGATAAAGTTTATAAAAAAAGAGAAAAAGTTCCATCTATCAGTGATATTAGTATGATACCGGTAAAAAAGAAAATCAAAGAAAACAATTTAGAAAGGGAGATTCTAAATATATTTAAAGAAATAGAATCTCTAAAAGATGAAAGAGATTTAGAAAAAATAGATGGTGAATATCTTATGCCTACTTTTTGGGAAAATGAGAAAAATTGGAAAACTATAGAAGAAGATAGTCAAAAAGCAGAACAAGTAAGAGAGAGATTAAATGAATTCTACAAAAAATATGAAAAATCTGAGAAATATAAAATAAAGCCTATTTATCATTATGCTATTATCCTTATGGATGGGGATAATATGGGTAAAAAGCTGGGAATTTTAAAAGATTATAAAATACAAAAAGAATTAAGTAAAACTCTATCTGGTTTTTCAAAAGAAGTTAAAAATATAGTAAATAAAAATAATGGTTATTTAGTTTATGCCGGTGGAGATGATGTTTTAGCATTGCTTCCGGTTGATACTGCTTTAAGATGTGCCAAAGAAATAAGAGATAAATTTGAAGATAAAACAAAGGCTTTTTATGAAGAACATATAAAACCTCAATATTCGGATAATATGGAATATAAATTCACAATGAGTGCCGGAGTTGTATTTGCCCATCACAGATTACCACTTAACTATGTTTTAGAGCAAGTTAGACAATGTGAAACAGAAGCAAAAAATAAAGGCAAAAATAGGGTTTGCATAAAATATATAAAACATTCTTACAGCTATGCGCAAATTACAAAAGAATGGGATAAAATAGAGGAAATAACTAAATTTTTAAAAACAAACATACCAAGAACTATGGCATATCAGTATCAGGATTTAGTAAAAGATTTAAATCCGGAAAAAGAACTTTTTAAAACAATTGCAGATTATTTAATGAAGAAAAAGGATATTAAAGATGATATAAAAAATACCATAAAGAATATTGTTGATTTTAATGAAAAAGATGATTTTTCTTCTGTTTTAAAAATTTTAAAATTTCTAAATGAAAACAGCTTAGAGGTTAAAGATGATAAAGATAATGCCAATTGATGTTTTAATTTTCGGAAATGGTAAACCGTTTAATGCCGGTGAAGATAATTTTAAATCCGGTAATTTTTTCTTAAATCCTGTGCCAATTTTATCTGCTTTAAACAAAAAAACCGGTAAAAATCTAAATATCAGTTTTATATCATATATTGAAGAAAATAAATTCTTCTTTAAAACACCGGCAGATATAAAGTTATATGAAAAAGAAATAATAATACCAAGATTAAATTATACAAAAGAAATTTTTTCAAATATATATGATTTAGAATATACCCTTGATTATGAAATAAAAGAAAAATTAAAAAATCCTCAGCCTTATATTTCAGAAGACGGATTAAAAAATTATCTAAAATCAGAAAAATTAGAAGAGAAAGATTTTAAAAATCTATATGAAACAGAACTGAGAGCCGGTATATCCTTAGAAAGAAAAACAAGAACAACAAAAGAAGGATATTTATATTTCCAAGATTTTTTAAGATTTTATGAAGATGTAAATATAGCAGTTGAAACAGAAGATAATATACAGCTTGATTATATAACCGTAGGAGGAGAATCAAAATCTGCAAAAATACAAAATTTAGATATTGATATAAAAGAAAGATTTAAAGATATAAAAGAAGAGATTAAAAAATCAGTTAAAGAAGATAAATTTTTTAAAATTGTCCTTCTAACTCCAACAAATGGAATTCCTTATATAGAAGGTGCAAAATTATTAATACAACAAATAGAAAGTATTATATCTTATTCCGGTTGGATTAATTTACACAATCAAAACAAATCTTTTCCTACAAGAATTTTTAGACTTATACCGGAAGGTTCTGTATTTTATTATAAACTTGAAGATGAAAATAAATTAGATGAAATCTTTGACAGATTTTGGTTAAAACCATCATTTTTAATAAATGAATATCCTTATTTTGATGTAAAAAATCCAGCAGGTTTTGGATTATCAATAATAGGAAAAGTAGGAGGAAGAAAAAATGGATAAAAATGCAGTATTTTATCATTGTCATACGCCACTTCATGTTGGAAGTGGAACAACCTTAGACATTATAGATTTACCGATACAAAGAGAAGCCCACACGGATTTTCCGGTTATTCCTTCTTCTTCTATAAAAGGAGTAATAAGAGCTGATTATGGAAAAACTATTTTTGGGAATGTAGAAATTCCTGACAAACCATCAGACAATCTAACACCAGAACAGAAAGAGTTTTTTGAAATTTTCGGATATGGAGAGCAAGAAGGAGATGTAATTTTTACAGATGCTAAGATTTTATTCTTTCCGGTAAAATCTGTAAGAGGCATTTTTGCATGGATAACCTGCCCTATGGTAATAGAAAGATATAAAAGAGATACCGGTAAAGGTTTAGATTTAAATATAGAGCTTAAAGATGAAGAAACAATTGCCGGTGAAGAAATAGTTATAAATAATCAATTCTTAGTTTTAGAAGAAATATCTTTTACTCAAAAGTCTAACGAACAAGATAAGATTGAAAAACTATATAATGCTCTTCCTGAAAATTTGAAAAAAGAGATAGAAAAAGAAAAAATAGCTATCATTTCAGATGATAGATTTAGATATTTTGTAAAAAATCATACAGAAGTAAATGCAAGAATAAGGATAGACCAGACAAAAGGTACAGTTTCAGACAAAGCTTTATGGTATGAGGAACTTGTTCCGGCTGAAACAATTTTTTATAACTTAATCTTTTCAAGAACAGGTAATGAAAAGAGATTAGGAAAAATAACATCTTTTATAGAAGATAAAATTTTCCAATTTGGTGGAGATGAAACCTTAGGAAGAGGTTTCACAAAACTTCATATCGGAGGATAAAAAAATGGGAAAAACTCTTGAACAAAAAAGAGCAGAATATAGTTATGAATGTGTAAATTCTATAAAAGATTTAGAGTTAGCAGAAAAATTTAAATCCTTAGTAAAAAAAGCACCTACTTTAATATTAACAAATGGTTTTGGAAATACAATGGCTTTTTTATTTTCAAAAGGCAATCCTGAGCATTTGATGTTGGCTTATATTATTGGAAGATATTTATTTGAAGAAAATGAATATACTAAAAACATTTTTGGAGAAAAAGATATTTATAAGGGCAATAGAAATGACTTTTTTGATTTTTATAAAAAATTAAACGAATTAAAAAAGATTCAAGATGAGTATAGAAATTTGATTAAATCAAAGAAAAATAAAGAAGGAGAAAATAAAAAAAATGAATTTAATGAGCTATTTAGAAAGCTTAGAGATAACTACAACAGATATTTGAATTATAATCTAAAAGAGAAAAGTATAGATGAGTTTAATATACAGGCTTATTTTCAATTTTTGAGTTTAGAATTACAAGATTCAATTTTTAGAAATTTAGTTTTTACGGAAACTTATAAATATATATTAACCACAGAAGAAACATTAAGATTTTTAAACTGGCTTAAAAGGTTTGTTGATGCAATGATAGAAGATAAAAAAGGTAATGAGGGGTAAAGATGATAAATATAAGATTAGTTTCACCTATACCAATGGATACAAACGAAGTTTTAAAAGCTCATAATTGGAAAATTGACAATATATCTCTTTTATTAAACAAATATTTGGATTTTTTCCTTGAGAAAGAAGATAAAAAAGAACTTTTAGAGATAGCATTTCCAAAAAACTTAGCTTTTTCTTTAGTTTTAAAAGATGATGAAGTATTTAAAGTTGGCATGAATAAACTTATAGAAATTAAATATAAAGGTTATGAAATAAGTAAAGAAAAATTAGACGGAAAATTTTTTACCGAATTACTTAACTGTAATAAAAGAAAAACGAAAAATAATTCAGATAAATATGAAGAAGTATCTTTTTCTATAAAATTACAAGGCAGAAGTATACATGAATATAATGAAAAAAAAGGAAATGAGAACAAAAATAAAGAAAATTGCGAATTAATTAATAGATTTCTAAAATTAAGAAATAAATTTGAAACCAACAGAAATTATCTATTAAAAGAAATCAAAGAGGGAAGAATAAAAGAAGTTATAAGTAAGATTAATGAAAGACAGGAAAACATTTCTGATTGTAGTTTTTCCTTTAAAACATCTTCAAGGCTTGTGGTTGGACTCGGGAGTGGCTCTGTTTTAGAAGTTTCTATAAAACTTCATCATGTTTATGGAGTTCCTTATATTCCATCATCTGCCGTAAAAGGAGTTTTGAGAGCATATAAAATTTGGGAACTGGCAAATTGGGATAGCTATAAATTTTTTGTTTTAGAAAAATTGATAGAAAGCTATAAAGAAGATAAATTTGATAAGGTTAAAGAAGATTTTTTAAAAAAGATAAAAGGCAATAAGTTTAATGAAGAATTTAAAGAAATAAAAAATGATTTATCAAAAGAAGATTTAGATAAAATAAATAATGATTTAATAGAGTTTATAAATTCCATTGAAGAAGAAAAAATTAAAAAATTAGTTGATATATTCGGAAATCAAGAATATAAAGGAAAACTTATCTTTTTAGATGCTTATCCAAAAGAGTTTAAAGGATTTGATATTGATATTATGAATGTTCATTTTCCGGATTATTATCAAAATAATGAGCCACCGGCAGATTGGCAACAACCAAATCCGATAACATTTTTAGCTATACCGGAAGGCACTACATTTAGATTTTATTTTAAAAATACCCATATATACGGAGGAAATTTAAAAGAAGATTTAAGAAAAGCATTTAGATACATAGGATTAGGAGCAAAAACTGCCATAGGATATGGATTTTTGGAGTAAAATTTCTATGGGAAATAGGTTTGCTATTTTTTTCATTATATGTATTGTAATTTTACTTTCAATCGCAGTAGGTTATAACCTTTATAAAAATTATGTTACCTATATAACAATCGTTCAAATCATAATTTCATTCTTAATTATTTCTTTCAAATTTAATACTTTAGGAAAAACTACTTCTCTAATTTTAAAAGATTTATTTACCGGAAAATTTGAAGGATTATATGGACTTATTGGTTTTATTTCTATTTTGACATTGTTATCTTGGTTTGCAGATTTCTTAAAGGATGGAAATTGGTGGTTAGCAGTTGCATCAGGTATAGATATTTTCATAGTAGGAGCATTTTTTATAATTTTATATCCTTTAAAACCTAACACAAAAAAAGTTTTATTAATGGCTTTATCTAAACCTAATGGAAATATTGATAAATTTGAACAATTTAAAGAAAATTTAAAGCAAGGCTTGCTTGGTAAAAGAAATTTAGAATTAAATTGGGAATTACCCCTAAGGCATATATATGATTATAGAGATAATTTAGAAAAAGTTTATATGCTTACAAGTCCTGAATCTTCAAAACAAAAAGAAGAATTTTTAGAATGCTTAGATATAGTTTTACCTAATTTTAGAAACAAAGTTGAATTTACAAATCCTATTGATTTTAATAATTTTGAAGAAATAAAGAAAGAATTAATAAATTTAGCATCTAAAATTAAAAAAAGTGCTTATAAAGATGAAGATATAGTTGTAAATATAAGTGGTGGAACTTCTATGGTAACGCTTGGACTTACACTTTTTGCTTTAAGAAATGGAATAATAATTACATATTTTGAACAAAATTCTTCTAATAAAGATGATAAGGAGCCTTCAAAACTATTAGAATTAGATGTAAATAAAGAAGATATTTTTTAAAACTTAACTTTAGAAAAATAAAGTGAGAGTGTTTAAAAATTCGCTAATACTTGACAAACAATCAGTTGCTTAACATATTATCTAATCATTGTTTACCAAGGTTAAAAAACTGGTAAAAGTTAGAGGTTATGAAGATGAAAAGAAAAGTTTCTAAGCATAAAATTTTAAAAATAGCATCTAAATATTTAAATGAACTACATAATATAATAACTGAAAAAGAAAAAAAGAGAGGAAGACCTAAAAAATATGACGATAAAATTATTATATTCGCCCTAATTCTAAAAGTCCTTAAAGATTTATCTTTTAGAGAGCTGGAAGAAGAATTAAGAGAATTAAAATATTTCAATGAAATACCAGATTTCTCTACAATGCATTACAGAATAAATAAACTCCAAATTGAAAATTTAAATGAACTCGTAGAAAGAATAGCAAAAGATATAATGAAAGAGATGAAAAATAAAGAGTTTTATTGCGTAATAGCAGATGGAACCGGATTTGGATATGCAGACACATACAAGCTTTCATGGAAAAGAGGAAAAGAATTAAGAAAAGTAAAATCGCATGTAAAAACAGAGATATTAATAGGAATAGTAAAAGGGATAAAGGTAGTTATAGGAGTAAATACCGGAAA
>NZ_FXTX01000018.1 GCF_900182795.1 Venenivibrio stagnispumantis | reverse complement strand
GCGAAAATTATTTTTTTCCTTATTTTTTGGTTATTTTTAAAGTCAGTTTTAGAAACAAGGAAAATCAACTATTTGGGATTTTTCAAACAGCCTCAAATAAAGTCAGAAATTTTATAAAATTTTCGTTTTAAATAAAAAAGAAAGGTGGAGAAAAATGAGAATAAAAGTTCTGATTAAAACAAACAAAATACCAATTATTTATAGGCATAGGGTAATATCTCTTTTTAAAGAAGCTCTGAAAAAAGCAGATAAAGATTATAAAGAGTTTCTTTATAATGGTAAAATAACAAAGCCTTTTAGTTTTAATCTTCTTTTACCAAAAGAGAAAAAACCGGAAAAAGCCAAAATCCAAATAGATGAAAATTTTGTCATAGAAGACACAGTTTTTAATATAGAAGGAGGTTATCTTTCTTTATTTATTTCTGCTTTGGATTATAGATTTTTGATAAGTGTTTTTAATGGATTGAAAAGATTAAAAAATTTTGATTTTAGCTCTGATAAAAATATGTTAATAAATGGAGAAAAAATAGTATGGCAGATAGAAAAAGTTATATCATTAAATGAAAGACCTATAAAATCGGAGGATATAGTATTTAAAACAAATTCGCCAATAATAGTAGAAGATGAAAATGATAATCCGGTTTTATTTTCAGATAAAGATTTTGAGTTTCATCTAAATCAGATAACAGATAAAATTTTAAAATCTCCACATATAAAAGGTAAAGGCTTAGAAAAACCATTAAAATTTGAGCCTATCAAAATGGAGAAACAGGTTATAAAACATACATTAAAGGATTTTAGAGAAAAAACCGGAAAGCCAATAATGTATTTAACTTCAAACTCCGGAATATTCAGATTAACTGGACATCAGAAAGATTTAGAAATTTTATATAAAATCGGCATAGGCAATAGAACCGGTCAAGGCTTTGGTATGGTGGAGGTTCTTGGGTAATGAGATATTATTTAACCGGTAATTTTCAATATGACCTTGGAGTATATGGATTAAAAAAAATATTAGATTTCTTTGGAGAGCCTTATCAATCAGATGATTTTTATATAGAAATAGATAAAAAACCGGAAGAGATTTTAGAGCTAATTATATTAAGGTTAGTCTCTCAAAAATCCGGAAATTATTTTTTAGAAAAAGTAGCATCTACTTTATTTAAAGATGATAATAAAAAAGTTGAAAAAATTTTTAAAGAAAAAACGGTTTCTTTTATAGATTTAAATCTTGAAGAAGTTGTAAAAAATAAGAAAAATTTAAAAGATGTTATAAAAAATCTATCTTTACCAATCTATAAATTTTTATCTGAAAATCTCACGGAGAAAAGTTTTTCACAAAAAGATATAGAAGATATTCTTTGGAATAAAGCTGTAAATTTATTAAATAATATTCTTTTAAATTTTCAAGCAGATATGAATGTTAGAGGTGAGGATACTTTACAAAAAGCTATTAATAAATTGTATAAAGATATAGAAGATAAAACTTGCTCTTTTTGTCAGCAACATAAAGGGAAAAGAATAACAAGAGACACATTTTTCTTTGCTCCTGCTCAATTTAATGCTTTTTGGTTTGGCGAGCCGTCTATCTTTATATGTCCTTATTGCTTGGTATCTAATCTTGCTATTACTCAATCTTTTACCTTCTTGGGAAATGAGCTAAATGCTGTTGTGATTTATAGAACAAATTTAAATGATTTAGAAAATCTAAATGAAGGGCTTAAGATTTCGGATATTGGAGAGATTACAAAAAGAATTATTGATTATGAAAAATTAAAGCTAAAAAAAGATGGTTCTATTAAAGAGCTACAAATATTGGAATTTTATCTTGACTCTCAAAATCCTAAGTTGGATTTTTATTTTCTTACAGAAAAAACAATTAAAAATTTAATAAAATTGGAAAATGAGCTTGAAAAACTTTATACCAATTATAAAAACAGCCTTTTTGGATATGTAAAATCTAAAAAAGGATATGAGGTTGTAAATCTTTCAAAAGAAATATTAAATGCTATTGCGAATAATCAAAAATTAATAATATTGGTTCAAAAATTTTTAAAATTTGCATTAATGTCCGAAAATTTCAGACAAAAAAATGTCAAAAATCCACCGGTAAAAGGGTTTTATATAGATGTATTACTTTATATTTTAAAAATGCATTTTATCTTAGAGGAGGCTTTGGGTATGGATATGTATGATAGCTTTAAGGAATACGGACAGTTTTTAAGAGGAAGAGTTTATTCATCTTTATCGGAAGATGGAGATATAAATTGGAATACTTTCAATAATAAGATTATTTCGCTTGCTAATTCTTTCTTAGATGCTTCTAAGGGAACATTTGACCAGTTTATGGAAACTTTAACAAGAGTTATGATAAGTTATGATGCCCCGATAGATAGCAATCTATTAAGTATGATAAGAAAAGATAGTTATAAAGATATTGCAACAACTATTGCTCTTTCAGTAATGACAAGAAAACCGGAAGAGAAAGTTGAGAAGGAAAATGAAAAAACTGTAAAAGAGAATAGTTTGTAATGTATATAAATACTTGAGGTGTTAGTTATGAAGAGAACGCAGATATATTTAGATGAAGAAATTTATAAATATTTAAAAGAAGAAAGTTTGAAAACGGGCAAAACAATTTCAGAACTTATTAGAGAAAAGCTAAGAAAAGAGATTGACCAAAATAAGGAAACTCTTTTAAAAGCTATAAAAGAAGTGGCAGGTATATGGAGTTATCAAACTGATGATGTAGAAAATTTTTTAAGGAATTTGAGAAAAGGAGAAAGAGCTTTAAATAAAAAACATTATCCAATGATGGATAAAGAAGAACTTATGTAAATGGAGGTAAAAAAAGATGAAGCTTACAGGTGTTTTTGTTATTGAAACAGGAGTTGTAAATAGAGGAGATGGGTTAGGTAATATAGCTACAGTTAAGAAAATATCCACTCCGGAAGGTATAAAAGTTTTCTTTTCTCCGGTTTCTTACAAAAGAGCTTTATGGACAGCATTGCAAGGAAATAAAGGTTGGTCTATTCCTTTTGTTACAAAAGAAGGTGGGGTTGTCCAAAGAACCGGAACAATCATAGACAGCGAAGAATTTGATTTTGCCGGAACAATGATAGCAAAACCAAAATATGAAAGACCGGCAACTTTTTTAGTTGATAATGGAATATCAATTAATAATTATTTTGGAGATATGGAATTTATGACAAATATGGCAATCTCCAAATTATACGGAGAAAATGAAGCAAACATTATAAATAAAGAAAATTTTTACCGAATATATATTATGCCTTTTGGAATAGAAATTGACAGAGTTGGAGTTCAGGAAATATCTACCATAGACACAAAAATCAGCGAAAATGATAACTTAGAAGAAAAAATAAAGAAAATATATAAAGTTTTAGGTCTTGATAAAGAGCTATCAGAAGAGAAAATTAAAAACTGGCTTAATATTATTGAAACAATAGATTATGATAAAAATAAGAAAATAACAAAAATAATGCTAAAAAAAGAAGAAAGAAAAAAAAGAATTAAACAGCTACTGGAAGGAATGGGAGAGCTTGCTAAAAGAATAGAAGGCTCCGAAAGAAATTTAACTCCATTTTTCAGTGCTTTTTCTCTTGATTATATAGCACCAAAATATTTTATGATTATTAAAAAGTTTTTAAAAGAAAAATTATCCGAAGGTGGTTATTTGGATACAGAGGAACTATCACAACTGCTTGAAAGGTTTGCAAATTCCGAAGAAAAAATAATAAAAACAGCAGATTTTATGAATTATAATCAGGTTATAAATGAGCTTATAGAAGAAATATTTAAAGAGAGTTAAAAATGATAAGACTTGAAATATATCAGGAAACAGCACATTTTAGAATTCCATCGGTGGGAAATCCTTATCTAAGCTACCTACTCCCACCACCATCTACAATTTATGGTTTTTTAAGGGCAATAACAGATTATGAAAGTATAAATTTTGAAAATACAAAACTTTCTATCCAAGGTAGTTATAAAAGTATTTCTATTGAAAAAGAGCGATTAATCAAAATTCGTAAAGGTTCTTCAGAAAGAGATATTATACCAATCCAGAAACTCCACGAATGCAGATGGATTATTCATATAAAATCTCCATTTGAAGAAAAGATTATAAAAGCTATAAAATACTCTCCGAAAATTTTCAGACTTGGAAGACAAGAGGATTTAATAATAGATATCACTATTGAGGAAGGATTGGAAGAATTACCATTTAATAAATATGAAGATATTTATGAGGAAGAAACAAATATCTATTTAAAATGGGAGCAATCACAAGGTCAAGAAGGAAGTATTTTTAGTATGGCTCTTGATACCATCGTTGATGAAAATAAAAAGATAATTGATTATAAACCTGTTAATTTAATTTATACGAGAGCAGAAACCGGAGCAAAATATACAAATATCTTTGATGGTAAATATATAATCAGTTATATTTAAAGAGGTAGAAAAATTGTTAAATAACCACTTAAAAACACATCTTGCTAAATCTGATGGAACTACTATAAGAGAGCATATAGATGATTTATTTAAACAATTTAATATTTTTATTAATCATTATCCGGAAGTTTTGACAGAAAAAGAGAAAGAGCTTTTGAAAGTAGCTATTGAGTATCATGATTATGGAAAATTAAATAAACTTTTTCAGTGCAAACTTCCTGCAAATCCAAAATTAAAACCCGTTAAATGTAGCAAAGAAAAAGATGATAAAATACCCCACCAATATCTATCTCCATTATTCCTTGAAAATCTTAAAGATAAATTTAACCTTCAAGAGCTATCTATAATCATATACTCCATAATAAACCACCACGCCAGAGGTAGAGAATATTTAAATAATGTTGGTATAAAACTTTTAATTGATGAAATAGGAAAAAATATCTCCAATTTTTTCTCCCATATAGGAATAAATAGTTTAACTCCACAAACAGCCAATTTTTATAAAAAACGTTTTGAATATATTATTGATAACATAGGAGATATAAAAAAATTAAATGATAAATTGAAAAATAATGATAATTTTGTAAAATCAGTTATAAAAATATCCGGATTACTTATTAGGATAGACCATTCAGCTTCCGGAGAAGATTTGATAATAGAAGAAGAGCCTATAAAAGAAAATAGGGAAGATTTATTTTTAAATTATCTTGAAAAAAATAATAAACCGAGAAATTTAAGAGATTTTCAGAAAAAATTTAAAGATAGAGAGAATCTCGTTTTAGTAGCAGATACCGGACTTGGTAAAACAGGACTTGCTACATTATGGAGCAAAAGAAAAATGTTTTATGTATTACCAAATAGAACATCTACAAATGCAATGTTTGAGACAATGAAACAGATATTTGGTAAAGAAAAAGTAGGACTTTTACATTCAACCAGTTTATTTTATATTTTTGCCAATAAAGATACAGAAGATTTTACAATCCTTAGAGATTATGATAATACTAAAAATTTATCAAAACCTATTACAATATCTACTGCTGACCAGCTTTTTACAGCAGTTTTTAAATATCCAACTTATGAAAAAATATATGCCACTTTATCTTATTCTGATATAGTAATTGATGAAATTCAAGGTTTTGACCCATCTCAAATAGTTCCGATTTTAAAGCAGATAGAAGAAACAACAAAACTCGGAGCAAAATATCTCATAATAACGGCTACACTTCCACAGATAATAAAAGAAGAGCTTGAAAAACTCGGATTTGAAATAAAAACAGATGACCCATTAACAATAGATAATACAAAAAGGCATAAAATAGAAATCTTACAAAAAAATATTTTTGATATTTTAGATATTATTGTAGAAAAAGCAAAAAATAATAAAAATGTTCTTGTTTTGACAAATACGGTAAGCACAGCACAGGAAATATATAAAAATCTTGATTATAAAGATAAAAATCTTCTTCATAGCCGGTTTATATGGGAAGCAAGAAGAAAAAAAGAGGAACAAATAAAAAATGATTATCAGACAGCCAAAGGAAAAATCTGGGTATCAACACAGCTTGTAGAGGCTTCACTTGATATAGATTTTGATATTTTATTTACAGAAGTTGCACCGGCAGATAGTCTAATTCAAAGAATGGGAAGAATATGGAGACACAGAAAAGAAGATTATACCGGAGAACCAAATATTTATATACTTTCAGAAGTTGATGAAAAAAAAGATATATATGAAAAAGTTTTAAGAGATGAAAGTATAAAATTAATACAGCAATATTTGGATAAAGAAGGTTATCTACTTTCAAAAGAAAAAAGAAAAATTGTTGAAATTCTTTATTCAAGAGAAAATCTAAAAAGATTAAATTCTGAATATTTTGAAAAATGGAAAGAAGTTGAAAAGGTTTTAAATTCCAATTGGGATTATTTATTTAAAAAAGAAACACAACTTATTTTTAGAGATACATTTAGCTTTGAAGCTATTCCTTGTATATTCAAAGATAAAGTTGAAGATTTAATAAATAAATATAAAGAGCTAAAAAATATTCAGGATAAAGAAGAAAAAAGATTAAAAAGAATAGATATTTTAAGACAGATAAATGATTTAAAAGTTCCAATTCCGGTTTATTGGGTTTTAAATGAGAAAATAAAAGATAAAAATCCTTATGAAATTTTAGATAGGGATTTAGATATATATCTTCTTGCAAAATATTTTGTTTATGATGATGAGCTTGGTATTAGAATAGATAAAGAGATTTTAGGTAATTATCAATTTGATGAGGAGATTTTTATATAATCTATGATGGAAGAGATAAATTTTGAAGAGCTTAAAGTTAATGGAATAAAAGTTAATTATTATTTTATTTGTCAGAGGAAATTATGGCTTTTTGATAGGAAAATTTCTATGGAAGATAAATCTGATAAGGTTTTACTCGGTATTTTGCTTCATGAAGAAAGTTATAAAAGGGAAAATGCAAAGGAGATTTTAATAGATAATCTTATCTCTATTGATATAGTAGATAACCTTAATATAAGGGAAGTGAAATATTCGGACAAAATGGAAGAAGCAGATAAAATGCAGATTTTATATTATCTTTATTATCTTAAAAGACTTGGTATAGAAAAGAAAGGCATAATAAATTATCCAAAGCAGAAGAAAAAAGAATATATAGAGCTAACACCGGAATATGAAAAAAAGATAGAAGAAATTTTGGCAGAAATAAATAAAATTTTGAAAAAAGATAAGCCACCGACTGTTATAGATGCTCCTTATTGCAAAAAATGTGCATATTACGAATTTTGCTACGGGTGAAATATGGCAAGAAGATTTTATATTAATTCAAATGGTAGAATAAAAAGAGCTGAAAATACTATATATTTTGAAACAGAAAAAGATGGTGAAGTAATAAAAAAACCACTTGCTATAAATGATATAGATTCTATACATATATTTGGCGAAGTGGATTTTAATACAAAAGCTTTAAATTATCTTTCTCAATTTGATATTCCGGTTCATATTTACAATTATTATGGATTTTATTCCGGAAGTTTTTTGCCAAGAAAGAAAAATATTTCCGGATATTTATTAGTTGAGCAGGTAAAACACCATATAGATGAAGGAAAAAGACAATATCTTGCAATAAGCTTTATAGAAGGAGCAGTCCATCATATTTTAAGAAATTTAAGGAAAAATGATATAAATCCAAAAGATTATGAAGATATAGAAAAAGAACTTTTACCGAAAATTTTTAAAACAAAAATACCGGAAGAATTAATGGCAATAGAAGGAAACATAAGAGATAGATATTATCAACTTTTCAATAAAATTATAAAAAATGATGATTTCTTTATGGAAAAAAGAGAAAAAAGGCCACCAACCAACCCTATAAATGCCTTAATCAGCTTTGGAAACTCTGTTATGTATAACACCGTCTTGACAGAAATTTATAGAACACAGCTTGACCCTACAATTAGCTATCTACACTCACCACAAGAAAAAAGATTTTCCTTGTCCTTAGATTTATCGGAAATTTTTAAAACATTTATAATAGACCCAATTATATTTGGTCTAATTAATACAAAACAGATAACAAAACAAGATTTTGATGAGAATTTAAATTATGTTTATCTAAATGAAGAAGGAAGAAAAAAATTTTTAAAGGCTTATGAAGAGAGATTATCAAAAACAATAAAACATAGAAAATTAAAGAGAAATGTATCTTATGGATATTTAATAAGATTAGAATGCTACAAGCTAATAAAACATCTTATAGGAGATGAAGAATATAAACCATTTAAAGCTTGGTGGTAAATATGTATGTGATTATCACTTATGATATAACCGATGATAAAAGGTTAAATAAGGTCAGAAAGATTTTAAGAAAATATCTTTATTGGACGCAACTTTCAACTTTTGAAGGTGAAATATCAGAGGGAAAACTTTCAAAATGCATGGCAGAAGTTAATAATGTTATAGAAATAAAAGAAGATAGTGTTTATGTTTATAAGGTAGAAAATCCGAAGAATTTAGAAAAAAATGTTTTAGGAATAGAAAAAGGTCATATAGACAATTTTTTATGATATAATATTTTTGTTACTTGGCAACAGAATAAAAGGATAGGCTTTCTTTCTTATTTTTAAGGAGAAAGATAAGTCTATTAATCAAACGCTGTTTTATTTTTTGAAAAATTTTGCATTTTCAACAGAAAATATATTTCTGCTTGACTTGGCTTGTATCAATGATTAGCGAGAATATAACAGAAAATATATTTGCATTATTAAAGGTTCAATGCAAAAAATATTAATTTCCGGTTATTCGGTTTTAAACTAATTTTTGCTAAAAACCTCTTGACAAAATTAAAAAATTTCATTATTATTTTTTACATAAAAATTGACGGGTTTTATCTGAACTATGTGGGATAGAAAGATAGATGTTTGTTTTTTCAGTCATTGTCAGACTGGAGAGTTTTATCTGAACTATGTGGGATAGAAAGATAGATGTTTGTTTTTTCAGTCATTGTCAGACTGGAGAGTTTTATCTGAACTATGTGGGATAGAAAGATAGATGTTTGTTTTTTCAGTCATTGTCAGACTGGAGAGTTTTATCTGAACTATGTGGGATAGAAAGATAGATGTTTGTTTTTTCAGTCATTGTCAGACTGGAGAGTTTTATCTGAACTATGTGGGATAGAAAGGACTGTTTTCACGTGAATAATCATCCCACTTCCAATTGTTTTATCTGAACTATGTGGGATAGAAAGCTTTTTATATCAAATTAGTCCGACCTCGGACTATTTTGTTTTATCTGAACTATGTGGGATAGAAAGTTAGAAATGTGGCTTTAAATCAAGGTTTGTAAGAAGGGGTTTTATCTGAACTATGTGGGATAGAAAGCTTACTACATATTCCGAGTCAGAATACAAATCAACTTGTTTTATCTGAACTATGTGGGATAGAAAGCAAAAGTTACGAAAAATTTAAATTCATAGTATTCCAGTTTTATCTGAACTATGTGGGATAGAAAGTTAATACAGGACTAAAAACTTTGTGAGCTACTTCAAGTTTTATCTGAACTATGTGGGTACCTTGCCAATTTTTATAGATGGTAAAATAAGAGAGGTAAAACTTGCAACAAGCATTATTCCACCGCTAAATGCTAAGCTAACATCAAGCCACCAATCCGGAAATTTTTTAAATATAACGGCAAAAAACAGAACCTAATGCAGTTGTAAATGTTATAAACAATGCAGCGTATATAATAAATTTTTCCATTTTTAAAACTCCCTCCGATAAGGAGGGAGATAATTTTTTTAATATTTTCTTTCTTGTGGTTGATATTTTGTTATTCTTACTTCTGAGTATTCTACTTTAGGACCTTCAGGAGTGTAATATGCAAGGGAGTGTTTGAGGAAATTTTCATCATCTCTGTTAGGATAATCTCTTCTTGCATGGGCTCCTCTACTTTCTTTTCTAAGGACAGCAGTTACTGCAATTGCTTCTGCTAAATCTAATAGATATCCAAGCTCTATATAATTAATTAAAGCAGTATTAAATAATCTTCCACTATCTCCCGGAGCTAATAATTTGTATCTTTCTTTTAACTCTTTTATCTTTTCTATTGCTTCTAACATAGGTTTTTCTTCTCTAAATATACCTACTTTGTCCCACATAGTCTGTGCCATTTCCATTCTTATATTATTTATATTTTCTTTGCTTTCTTTTCTGAGTAGCTCTTCTATCTCTTTTCTTGCTCTTTCTTCTTCTGCTTTGAGGTTATAATTGCTTTCGGATTTATTTCTTGCATATTCTACTGCTGCTGCTCCGGCAGGTTTTCCAAATACTACTAAATCAAGTAATGAGTTTCCACCTAATCTGTTTGCTCCGTGAACAGATACACAAGCACATTCACCAACTGCAAATACGCCATTGACACCTGTCATACTTGTTTTGTAATCTCTAACATCTATACCACCCATAGAATAATGGGCTGTTGGTCTTACAGGAATTGGTTCTTCTATAGGGTCAACTCCTTCAAAATCTATACAAAGTTGTCTTATTTGAGGAAGTTTCTTTTTGATTTTTTCAGCACCAAGATGTCTAAGGTCAAGATGGACATAAGCCATCATACCTTCTCCCCATCCTCTTCCTTCTAAAATTTCCGTTTCTATAGACCTTGCTACTAAATCTCTTGGTGCAAGTTCCATCTTTTGAGGAGCATATCTTGCCATAAATCTTTCGCCTTTGTTATTTATTAGATATCCACCTTCACCTCTTGCTCCTTCTGTTACCAATATACCGGTTGAACGAAGCCCTGTTGGATGGAATTGGACAAATTCCATATCTTTAAGAGGAATACCTGCTCTATAACATATTGCCATTCCATCACCGGTTGAACCGATAGCATTTGTATTTCTTACCCAATAAACCCTTGCATATCCACCGGTTGCAAAGATAATAGCTTTTGCTGCTATTGCATGGACTTCACCATTTCTTATATCTATTGCTATTACACCTTTAGCTTCATTATTGTCAATAATAAGTTCTTTTACAAACCATTCATTTAAAAATTCAACATCATTTTTTAAGCATTGTTCATATAATGTATGTAATATAACGTGTCCTGTTTTATCTGCTGCATAACATGTTCTTGGAAATCCTGCACCACCAAAAGGTCTCTGGGCTATTCTTCCATCTTCAAGTCTTGAAAAAGGAACTCCAAGATGTTCAAGTTCATATATTCTTTTTGGAGCTTCATAACACATAAATTCAATTGCATCTTGGTCTCCAAGATAATCACTACCTTTTATTGTGTCAAAAGTATGAACTTCCGGATTGTCAGAAGGGTCAACATTTGCAAGGGCTGCATTTATACCACCCTGTGCCGCTCCGGTATGAGAGCGGGTTGGATAAACCTTTGTTATTACTCCAATTTTTAAATCCTTTGCTTTACTTGCTTCAAGGGCAGCCATTAAACCGGCACCACCGGCTCCTACAATTAAAACATCATACTTTAACATTTTTTATGCCTCCTTCTGTTTTATAAAACATTGTTTTATTATAAAACAATAAAAAAATATTTTCTATAGTTTTTGTAACTTTTTATTATTTTGAAAAGGAAGATTTTTTCGGATTTGATAAATAGGTTAAAAATTAACTGCCAATTTATCCGGATTATAAATTTCAGATGCATATTTTAAAGAGATAGCTTTTTCTGATAGTAATGTTCTGACAAATTCTGCATTTAATCTATGTCCGCCTTTGAAAGATAAAATTTCTGCTATTAATGGATATCCAAGAAGATATAAATCACCGATTAAATCAAGAACTTTATGTCTAACCGGTTCATCTTCAAATCTAAGCCCTTCTGCATTTAAAACTTTATCATTACTAAATACGACAGCATTTTCAAGAGAGCCACCTTTTGCAAGACCAATACTTTTGAGATATTCCACTTCTTCTAAAAAGCAATAAGTTCTTGCTGTGTAAACTCCCATAAATGAATCTTTGTTGTCAGCTACATAAGTAAAAGATTTATTCCCTATTATATTGTTATTATATTCTGCTTTGTATGTTACTTTTAAATTATCAGATGGCTTTGCTTCTATATATTTATCTCCAAGTTCTACTTTTATATATCTATCCAAAACTGCATAAATTTTTTCTTCATTTAATGTTAATATTCCGGCTTCTTTTATTTTATCTACAAAACCTTTGCTACTACCATCTAAAATAGGCATTTCTTCATTATCTATTTCTATATATAAATTATCTATACCGGTAAAATATAATGCGGCTAAAAGATGCTCTACTGTTTTTACAGATACTTCATCTTTATATAAAGATGTAGCAAAATCAAAAGAATGGGCATACTCAATTTTTGCAGGAATGATAACATCTTTTCTTATAAAATTTATACCTTCATTTTCTTTTGCCGGTATTAATCTTATTTTTGTTATCTCACCGGAATGGACTCCTATTCCTTTTATCTCAATCTCATTCTTTATAGTCCTTTGAAATTGACAAATCATTTAACTCTTCCTTATTAATTTAGTTTAAAATTATTGATGCAAATTTTATGCCATTTAAAAATATTTGTAGAAACTGCATATATTTTAATGTAGCTTTTGCATTTTTGCAAAAATACCAAAAGTTGAGGTAAGTGATTTGATAGATATAGAATATCTAAATGAGAGGGCAACAAAGATAAAATCTACTTTAAAAAAATTAAAACAGATAATAGATTTTGGAGAAGAAACATTTATAAAAACACCAATGTATCCGGATAGAACTAAATATTATCTAATGCTTTTATATGATGAGCTTGAAAAAGTAGCCTGTCATTTGCTTAAAATAAAAGAAAATTGTTTGCAAAAACTGACAGAAGAGCAATTATTTTCTGCAAAATTAACAAGAACATTTTTAGATTTAATCCATCTAAGAGAAAAATTATTTCAGGAAAATTTTAGCTATTCAGACAAAGAATTATACAGCTTTACAAAAGAGTTATACACAACTCTTGATAATTTATTTTTAAAAGAGCTTGCAACAGTAGTAAAAGAACTTAAAGAAAAAGAGCCTAAATTTGCAATTAATATAAATGTAAAAAAATTTAATCAATACCTTAATGCAATAAACTCTTCACTTCACAAATTGAAAACATTTCAAAATTATAAAGAAGAAGAGTTTAAAAATAGTAGTTATGCAATAGATAGGACAAGATATTATCTTGTAATGATTATAGATAGTATAAACTGGATATGCCGACATATTGTAAGGCAGGCAAATTTAAAACTATCTTCTAACTGCTTACAAACCCTTGCAGAAAACAATTTTATATCAGAAGAAACAGGTAAAAATTTGCAGGAAATAGTATCTTTAAAAGATATACTTGCAGACCCAACAAAAGAGATAGATACTGCTAAATTATATGAGATTTTGATAAATATAAAAGATTACTCTATGCAGTTTTTAAAAGAAGTTATCAAAAAAATAAAAGGCGAAAATCTTTAATTTATTTTAATCAAATCTTCATAATCCTTTAATCTTCTTGCTGTAATATTTTATCAAATAAATTTGGAGGTAAAAGATTATGCTAAAGCAGGATTTAGAACTTCAATTTAAAACAATTAAATTTGTTTGTAAATGTGGAAACACAATAACAGAAACATTGCTTGTATGGAACAAAACCGGATTTTTAGATATAAAATGTCCGGTATGTAATCTTAGAATAACAAAAACTATTGATTTTGATGATTTGGATGGTTTTGATTATAAAATTACCTTAGAATGAGAAAGGATTTCTGATGCTACCTAATAAATCCTTTACTCCTTTGTATTTACCGGAGCATATATTGTCTTTTTCAAGCATATAATATTGGTCTTTTGTGATAGGTGCCTGTGGCAAAATTGAAGATATCTCTGCTATTGGTTTAAAAAATATTCTCGGGACAGGGATAACTAATCTTTTTATTCCTATATATCTTAAAGCAAAATCAAAAAGCTCTTTATAATTGATTATTTTATCTCCACAAAGTTCAAAAATCTCATTTTTTATATCTGTTTTTACTGCTTTAATATAACAATCTCTTACATCTAATATATGAACCGGCTGAACCTTAGCATCTACCGGTGCTAAAAATATAGGTGTAATTTTTGCAAATTTTTTAAAATCTTCAAATAATTTTTGCTCTTTGCCCATAATAATTGAAGGTCTAAAAATCACATAATCTAAACCGGATTCTATCAGATATTTTTCCGCTTTTGCTTTTGTTTGTTGGTATTTACTTTTTGAGTTTATATCTGCTCCAAGGGCTGACATCTGGATAAATTTTTTAATTTTTATATTTTTTGCTCCATCTATCAATTTTTTTGAATATTCAAAATGAACTTTTTCAAAAGTAGCCCCATTTTCTTCTTTTAATATACCGAGTAGATTAATTACAATATCCGGATTTTGCTCTATAACAATATCTTTTAGGTTTTCTTTAAATTGGATAGGTATTATATTGTCTTTTTTATATAATCTATTTATTTTTTCTACATTGCGGACAGGTAATATTATAGTGTAATCATCTGCCAAAGCATCTACTATATACCTGCCTACAAATCCGGTTCCACCGGTTATTAATATTCTCATATTTCCACCATTTTTTCAATTGTTAATCTTACACTTTCTCCGAGGGCTTTTAGGTTATAACCACCTTCTAACATAAATAAAAACGGCACATCAGCAGTTTTTAAAATAGCTTCTACAATGGCTCCTATTCCTTCTGTAGATACTTCAAGGTATGTAAGCGGGTCATCTTTATGCAAATCATATCCTGCCGATACAAGTATTATATCCGGTTTAAAATCTTTTACAAGCTCAGGTAATAGATTTTGATATATATCTAAATACAGTTCATCACCTGTGCCGGCAGGTAAAGGGACATTATAGGTGTATCCATAACCTTTTCCGGCTCCTTTTTCATCTTTTGAGCCGGTTCCGGGATAAAATGGATATTCATGGGTGCTAAAATAAAATACGGTGTCATCTTCATAAAAAGCCCTTTGGGTTCCATTGCCGTGATGGGCATCAAAATCTATAATAAAAACCTTCTCATAACCTTTTGTTTGTGCATATCTTGCGGCTATGGCTATATTATTAAATATACAAAAACCCATAGCATTAGATTTTTCAGCATGGTGCCCCGGTGGTCTTACAGCTGCAAAAACTCTCTCAACTTTTCCTTCTTTTATTTTATCAATTGCTTCAAGTCCTGCACCTACTGCATAAGTTGCAGCTTCATAAGATAGCTCACTTACCTTTGTATCAGGGTCAAGATAGCCACCACCTGCACTGCAAAAATCCATAATTTCCTGCGGATAATATGTATCATGTATTAATGTTATCTCTTTTACGGTGGCTTTTCTCGGAGATATAAAAATAAGCTTATCTTTTAAATCTTTTATATGCTCATTTATAGATATTAACCTTTCTTTTCTTTCAGGATGTCCTTCACCGGTATCATGTTTTAAATAAATATCATCATAAATATATCCAACCTTAGCCATTTTTAGCTCCTTTTATATTGTTTTATAAAAAAAAATAATGATGAAAACTAAAAAATCAAGTATAATTTTATGTAAAAATCTTTTTATTCAGGGGAAATTTAAAATGGATTTTGAAGTTTTAAATTGGATACAAGAACCGGTTTTGGTGATAGACAAAGATTTTAATGTTGTTTTTATGAATAAAAAAGCAGTAGAAATTTACGGAGAAACAGATAAAAAATATTGTTATGAAATATCACATTATTTTAATCAACCCTGTTTTCATTTTAAAGAACATCCTTGCCCTGTAAATGAGATGTTAAAATCAGGAAAAAATCATTATGGAGTTATTCATAAACATTATACAGAGGAAGGTACTAAATATTTTTATGTTTTAGCTTCCCGTGAGGGTGATTATTTTGTAGAGTTTCATATAGATTTAGATGAAATCTTTAAAAAAGAAGATATAATTTTTGATTTTCAGATAGTAAGACCAATATTTGAAGAAGGAAAAGTTGTTGCATTTTTATGGAAAAATGAGCAAAACTGGCCTGTTGCATTTGTTTCCACTAATGTAGAAGATATAGTTGGATTCACTGCTGAAGATTTTACAGAAGGAAAAATCTTATATGCTGATTTAATTCATCCACAAGATTTAGAAAGAGTAGCAAAGGAAGTTGAAGAAGGTATAAGAGAAAAGAAGAAATTCTGGATACATAAACCTTATAGATTAAAAACTAAAAAAGGTAATTTTGTATGGATTTTAGACCAAACTACTCCTGTATATGATGAAAATGGAAATATAACATCTTTCTTTGGATTTATCATTGATATTACAAGAGAAGTAAGATTACAAAGATTATATAAAGCACTTAGGAATGTAAATAAAGCGATTATAAGCGTCTTAACGGAAGAAGAACTTTATAAAGTAATATGTGAAGCCTTGGTAAAAGAACTTGATATAAAATTTGTATGGATAGGAGTGCCTGATAAAGAAACAAATCTTTTTAAAACCATTTATAAATGCGGTGAAGAAGAGGGATATTTAGATGTTATAAAAGTAGCAGTAGGAGAAAATCTGCCGGAAGGAAGAGGACCAACAGGTTTAGCATTCAGAACAGGTAATATTATTATAAATCCGGATACTAAAACCACAGAGTTTATGAAACCTTGGAAAGAAGAGATGCTCAAAAGAAATTTCCTCTCTTCTGCATCTATACCTATTAAAAAGAATGATAAAGTAGTAGCAACTTTAAATATATATGCCACAGAACCATTTTATTTTGAAGAAGAAAATAAAACCATATTAGAAGAACTACAATCTGATTTACAATTTGCTATTGAAAAGATAGAAACTATAAGAAATAGCATAATCTTAAATCAAGCAATAAAAAATTCTTCTCAATGGGTTGTTAGTACAGATGAAAATGGAAATATAGAGTATGTTAATGATTATGTTTGTGAAATTACAGGATACACAAAAGAAGAATTAATAGGAAAAAATCCAAGAATTTTCAAATCAGGATATCAAGATAAGGAATTTTATGAAGAGTTATGGAATACAATAAAAAATGAAAAAGAGTTTGATGGAATCTTTGTAAATAGAAAAAAAGATGGAGATTTATTTTATCTTGATGAAAAAATTATACCTGTAAAACTTCCTAATGGTTCTTTAAAATTTATAAGTATAGGCAAAGATATAACAAAAGAAAGAGTTTTATCTGAAGAAAATGAAAGATTAAGATATTATGATGTAGTAACTAATCTTTATAATTTTGTAGGCTTTCAAATGCAAGTGGCAGATTATATAATCAAAAATCCGAATAACCTATCTGCATTAATCTTGATAGATATTTATAATTTCTCCGTTATTAATAAAAAATATGGGGTAGAGGTTGGAGATGAGATTTTAAAATATTTAGCAGATATATTAAATAAACATTTTAAAAAAGATAATATTATAGGAAGAACCAGTTCAGACGAGTTTGGAATATTTTTAAAAGATATAGAAAATAAAAATAATTTACCTTTGATAATTGAGAGATTAAAAACTATTTTAAATGAAAAATTAGCATTTAAATTAGATGGTGAGAAAATCTTTATAAGATATAACATAGGTATATCAATTTATCCTGACGATGGAAAAAATTTTAAAGAAATAATGGAAAGTGCAAGTATAGCATTAAAATATGCAAAAGAAGAAGGGGAAAATGTTATAAGATTTCATAGTAAAGAGATGGAAGAGAAAATAGAATCCCTATTTAAAGCAGAAAATGTACTTCAAAAAGCAGTAGAAAAAGATTTATTTATATTCCATTATCAACCATATTTTGATACAAAAACAGGCAAAATAGCAGGGTTTGAATCACTTGTTAGAATAAAAGATGAAGATGGAAAAATATATTATCCTAAAGATTTTATAGATTTACTTGAACAATCTGAATATTTAAATTCATTTAAAAAATGGGCATTAAAAGAGGTTTCTGAAAAGATAAAAAAATGGAATATACCTATAAGTGTTAATATATCTGCAAGGTCTTTTAAAAATCCTTCATTTGCACAGGAAGTATTGGAGCATGCAAAAGGTTTACCTGCTCCTATGGTTTTAGAGATAACCGAAAGATTATATATGGATAATCCGGAGCAATCAAAACAGATTATAGAAGAACTAAAAAAATGCAAAAACATAAGAATATCCATAGATGATTTTGGAACCGGATATTCATCACTTTCTTATCTAAAAGATTTAAATGCAGATGTTATAAAAATAGATATATCCTTTGTAAGAAAGATGTTAGAAGATGAAAAAACAAGAATAATAGTAGAAATGATTATAACTCTTGCAGATAAATTTGGAATGAAAACTGTAGCAGAAGGAGTAGAAACAAAAGAGCAGTATGATATGTTAAAAGAAATGGATGCTGATTATATTCAAGGATTTTATCTTGCAAAACCAATGACGGAAGAAGAAGCAGAAAAATTATTAAGGAGGTAGGCATGAGCATTTATGAAATTTTTAAAGATAAGAAGATAGATATAATTTTCAGTAGATTAGAGAACTATATTCAAAAGCATACAAAATCAGTAATAACAAAAGAGTTTTTAACAGGTTTAAAACATTGCATAGAAGAAAGTATAAAAGGTGAAGAATGCCTACAATATTACTATAATCTCGGGGAAAAATCATTTGAAGAAAATATATTATTAGTAGAAAGTATATCAATATTTGATTTTTTAAGAAAAAATTTTATAGCCCATTTACCACTTTCTGTTGATATAAGGGAAGCAAAAAGAGTAGAGAGGTTATTTGAAGATTTAAAGAATAATTTTATAAAAGGATATTTTGAAAAATATATTCAGCAGTTAGAAGAAAAATTGATATTTCTAAAAGAATCTACTAAAAATAAAGATGGCTATTTCTTAGTAAATACCTATATACAACATCTTGATTATTTTATTAGATTTTTAAGAAAATTAAGAGGAGAAAATAATTTTGAGCTAATAGAACATTTTGAATGTAGCCTTTCAGAATGGATAAATTTTGAAGCAAAAAGTTTGGTAGAAGAAAAGAGAATAATAGATGTTTTATTACAATATCATATACAATTTCATGATATGGCATTTTTGATTTACAATTATATAACACAAAAAGATTATCAAAAAGCCTTCTTTTCTTTAAAAGATATGGAAGCAATTTCATTTTGGCTTTTAAATGAACTTATGTATCTAAACACAATCGTTGTAGTAAAAGAATATTCTACTGACCCATTAACCGGTGTATTAACAAGAAGAAATTTAGAACCAATTCTTCTTAAACATATAGAGATAGCCAATTTAACAAAAACACCTATAAGCATAATTATGGTAGATATAGACCATTTTAAAAAGATAAATGATACTTATGGACATATAGTAGGTGATATTGTTTTAAAAGAAGTAGCAAATACATTAAAATCTAATATAAGAAAATCAGATTATATATTCAGATATGGAGGAGAAGAATTTCTCATTTTACTTCCACACACAACCAAGGAAGAGGCTATAAATATTGCAGAAAAATTAAGGAAAGAGATAAAAAATAATGTGATTAAATATGAAGATAAAGAAATAAAAGTTACAGCAAGTTTTGGAGTTGAAGAGATTAAAGATACCACAAAAACTATAAAAGATTTATTAAATCAAGCAGATATAAATCTATATAAAGCAAAAACCTCCGGTAGAGATAGGGTAGTAGGATAAATTAATATTAGTAAATAAGGAGGATTACCTATGACAAAGAAAAATGAAAACAGAGAAACGGAAATAATTAATACTCTTAAAGAGATTTTTATAGAATTTTATAGTGCCTTACATGATGACGACCATTCTTCAGTATTTTTTACATCCCTTAAGCAAGTAGAGTTATTAATAGAAAAACAAAGTGTTGCTCTTTTTAATATGATTAAATCTCTTGAAGAAAATAAAGATGAAGAAGTTAAAAAAGAATTATATAAATTGGCAAAAAGACATTTTGATTTGGGAATATCTCCAAAAAGTATGTTTTATTCCATAGACCTTTATATAAATCTTCTTGAGGTAAATACATGGAAATAAAGTGTAAATTATTAGAGCAATTTAATAATGGTTATCAATTAACAAAAGAAGATATCTCTTTTATTGCAAAGATAGTGAAAGAACAAATAAAATTTATGATAAGAAATAATATTCCTTTATTACCAACAAATTATAGAAACTGGTTTATTGTTTTTTGTTATCTTTTTGAAAATAAGCAGAATTTCACAGATATAGATGCAGTATCTATATATAAAAATTTCTTTGAAGAAAATTGTTGTGATGATAAAGTAGAAAATTTTAAATCTCAGCTTCAAATGCAAAAACTTGAAAAAATAGCAGATAAAATCAGTGAAGATTTAGAAATGGTTGTCAAACTTATAGAGCAAGGGGATACAAATATAGAAAATTCCCAAAAAGCTATAGAACAGGAATGGAATAACGCTAATATTGAAAAAATAGGAGAAAATGTAGAAAAGATTTTAGAAGAACTAAGATTTTTAAGAGAGCAAAATAAAGAATTAAAGGAAAAATTAGAGTATTATAATCAAGAAGTAAAAAAAATTAAAAGATGAATTAATAGAAGCAAAAACAGAAGCAAATCTGGATTTCTTAACAGGTTTACCTAATAGAAGAAGTTTCATCAGAGCATTAGAAGAATATTTTAAATTACTCAAAGAAAAAGGTATTGATTTTTCAATTATTCTTTTTGATATAGATAATTTTAAAAAAATAAATGATACTTATGGACATGATGTTGGAGATTTAGTTTTAAAGGATGTTGCTTCAGTTTTAAAATTTTATTTAAGAGCAAATACAATAGCAGGAAGATTAGGTGGAGAGGAATTTGCTATTTTAATACCTGTAAAGTTGGAAGATGCCGTTAAAGTTGCAGAAAGAATAAGAAAAGTAATGGAAAATAGAGAAATAAGGTATCAGGATAAAATTATTAAATATACAGCCAGTTTTGGAGTTACACAAGCAAAGAAAGATGATACTGTTGATACATTGCTAAAAAGGGCAGATGAACTATTATATAAAGCAAAGAGAAGTGGAAAAAATATTGTAATTGCAGATGGATAAAATTATTAGTAAACTCTTGGTTCATAGCACAAAAAATTTTAAAATTTCTAAACTTCCGAAAAACTCATTACCTTAAAGTAGCATTATGGTAATTCCTTATATAATAAGGAGTTAAAGATTTTTTGATTTATAAGATATTGATTTTATAATATTATTTTAAGCATTGACATGGAAATTTTTATAGTTTATTCTTTTCATCCCCTCTTTTTAAGTTTTTAAATCCCGAATAATCTACTTTATCTCCTTGCTAGCCGGTTTATACCGGTAGCTCTTTTTTTAAGATGAATATGATTTTTTGTTATTTAAGTAGTCCAATCTTCTATTTTTAATTTTTTGATTCTGGAAAATTCTTTTGTATTGTTTGTAACTAATACAGCATTTAAGGATAAAGCATGAGCTGCTATTTGAAGGTCATAAGCTCCAATAATATTTCCTGTTTTTTCTAAATAAGCTCTCAACTTTCCATATTCCTCAGCTGCATTTAAATCAAAAGGTAAAACCTCAAAAAAATCTATAAATGTTTTTATTGTAGTTATTAATTTTTGGCTTTCTTTTTTATAAGCACCATATAAAAGTTCCGATGCTACAATGCTTGAGATTACAACTCTATTATCTTTACTTACAATTTTAAGTTTTTCTTTTACAGATAATGGTTTTTCCCTAATTATAAAGCTACAAATATTTGTATCAAGCATATAAATCATTAAAATAATTCTCTTTCTTGTGGTTTTGGTTGATTTCTATCTTTTAAGAAATTTTCAATTTCTTTCTCTTCCAATTCTTCTAAAATTTCAAATAAAACATCCCATTTTTCTTTTTCAGGGAATATAACTAATTTATTATCTTGCTTTGTAATATAAACTTCTTCTGTATCTATCTGATAGCCTTTAGGTAATCTCACTGCTAAAGAATTTCCACTTTTAAAGATTTTAGTTTTTTTCATGGTTCATCGCCCCTAAAGTATGTATTTACTATAAAATATATACATTTAATTTTAAAATGCAAAATAAAGTATTCCTGTTTCCAGAGATTTTTTCTTTAATTTCTTTATATCATTTTCGGTTATTTTTATAGATATAGATTTTTTCTTATGTTTTTCTATTAGTGCATTTTTCAATTTTATTTTTTCTTCTTCCAAATTTTTTACCGGTTGCCATTCATCGTTTTGTATTTCATTTTTTAATTTTTTTTCATCAATCATATTTATCACCTCTTAGATATTTTTAATATATTTTACAAAAAAGTTGCAAAAAAAATTTTTTTATTGTATCCTTTTTAATGGTTAAACAAAATAGGGGGTGCATAGCTATGCAAAAATTAAAAATTTACAGATTATTAATTATTTTTATCCTTACATTCTTAATTCCTCTCGTCAAAGCAGAAGCAAAACAACATAAAAAAATATCAAATCATAAGAAACATTCAGTAAAAAAACATTATAAAAAAGTAAAAATTCAAAAAGTTAGTTATCATATTGGAAATATTGTTTACCACGACGATATACCGGCTAATAAAAATGTAGTAAAATATGCCATAGGATTACTTGGCACTAATTACAGATTTGGTGGTAGTTCTATAAATGGTATAGATTGCTCTTCTTTTGTTCAGAATGTATTTAAGCTTGAAGGAATAGAGCTTCCAAGAACTGCAAGAGAACAGGCTTTATATGGCTATTTTGTTAGTAAAGAAAATCTAAAACCGGGAGATTTATTATTCTTTGCAACTTATGCAAGATATCCTTCCCATGTTGGTATATATATAGGTGATGGAAAAATGATACATGCATCATCAAGAGGTGATAGAGTAGAAATAACGTCAATAAATCAGGAATATTATCAAAGAAGATTTTTATTTGCAAAAAGAATTCCTCCAAAAGATTTTGAGCCGGAAGTAAAATATAATTCTGAATTTAGCTCAACAGATGATTTAATGGAGTATCTATATGGAAAAAATTAGAAGCACAACTATCTGTGTAGTAAGAAGATATGGAAAAACAGTTATAGCAGGAGATGGTCAGGTCACGGTAGGACATACAGTAATGAAAGAAACTGCAAAGAAAATAAGAAAATTAAATGAAGGAAGAATAGTTGTTGGATTTGCCGGTAGTGCAGCAGATGGCCTTGCATTAATGGAGAGATTAGAAGAAAAACTAAATAAACACAGGGGAAATCTTTTAAGGGCTTCTGTTGAGCTTGCAAAAGATTGGAGAATGGATAAATATTTAAGAAGACTTGAAGCAGTAATGGTAGCAGCAGATAAGGAAAATATGCTTTTATTGTCAGGCAATGGTGATGTAATAGAACCGGATGAGCCGGTTTTGGCAATAGGTTCAGGTGGAGAGTATGCAAGGGCAGCAGCATTAGCTTTATATAGAAATACAGAGATGTCAGCAAGAGAAATAGTAGAGCAAGCAATGAAAATAGCCGGAGAGATATGTATTTATACTAACCAAAATATCATAGTAGAAGAGATTGAATAATTTATATATAGAAGTTGCTTTACCTGTTAGTTTATACCAAACATTTTGGTATAAGGTAGAAGGAAATTACAAAAAAGAAGATTTAATAGGTAGAAGAGTTTTAGTTCCTATTAAAAATTGGTCTTCCTACGGGGTTTGTATATCTGCATCGGAAGAAGAGCCACAGCTAAATGATATTCAGCTAAAATATATAGAAGATATACCGGATAAAGAGCCGGTTTTTACCCAAAAAGAGATAAATATAATGAAAAAAATATCAGATTATTATGTATCATCACTCGGACTTGTTATAGATTTTTTCCTTCCTAACTCTTTAAAATGGGAAAAAATAAATGATAAATGGCAGGGTAAAGCAAGAGAAGAAATTATATATATCCCAAATGTTGCAACCCTACATAATATCCCAAAAATCACAGAAAAACAAAAAGAATTACTTGAAATAATACTTGAAAAAGGTGAAATATCAAAATCAGAAATTAAAGAAATTGGTTTTTCGGAAAGTATAATAAATGCTTTAGTTAAAAAATCATTAATTAAAAGATTAGAAGGATTACATTATAAAATCCAATCTGAGAAAATTTTAAAAACAGAAAAAAATATATATCAGGGCTTTCAGATAAATCTTGAAAATAAGCTTTATTCTCTTGATTATATTTATCCGGAAGAAAGATTGGAATTTTATAAAAAATTATTTTTATATTATCTATCTCAAAATAAAAGCATTTTGGTTGTTTTTCCTTCTATATCCGAAATAGATGCAATATATAAAAAACTGAAAAATATATTTGCAGATAAATTATTTATATACCACGATGCCTTATCAAAGGCTTTACAACAAAAAGTATGGTTTAATTTAAAAAATCTATCCGGCACTATTACACTTGGGACAATATCTTCTTTAATGATACCTATCAAAAATTTATCTTTAATTATTTTGGAAAATGCATCTTCAGATAGTTATAAATCTATGAGAACCCCAAGAATTGAAGCAAAAAGGGTAGTTTATGAAATTCATAAAGAAAAAAATATACCGGTAATTTTTAGTTCAACGATACCATCCTTAGAGATTTTTTATAGTAAAAAAATAAATCTGATAAAACCTTTAAAAGAAAAATCAAAAATAAAAGCAAAAATAGAAATATTAAATATCTCAAAAAAAGAGATTTTTGATAATCTCAAAAAAATAATAACAGAAAAAAACAAAAGATATCTGATAATTGCAAACAGAAAACCATATTCTTTAATGCTTTATTGTGAAAGATGTGATGAAGAGGTTTTATGTGAAGATTGCAAAGTTCCACTTAGAATTTATAAAGAAAATCAAAAAAAATATCTAAAATGTGATAAATGCAATAAAATTTATGAATATATTACACATTGCCCAAGATGTGATTTTTTGCTTAAGGAGATAGGATTTGGTAGTTTAAAAGTTGAAGAGTTTATAAAAAAAGAGTTTAAAAATTACAAAATAGATGTAAAAACAACTATCTTAGATAAAGATTTTTCCGTAGATAAATATGATTATATTATAAATCTTTATCCGGAATTTTTGCTAAATATATCTGATTTTAGAGGCAGTGAAAAATTTTTAAGAGTTTTAACTATACCTGCATATAAAGCATTGATAAAATATATAATAATATCTCAGGAAGATATAAAGATAGATAATTTTTATAAGTATATAAAACAATCTTTTGAAACAGAGCTTCAAATAAGAAAAGATTTCTCACTTCCACCATTTTCAAAATTAATATATTTACAATTTTCAAAAAATAATTTAAAATTAGAAGATATTGCAGGATTTGTAAAAGAGTTTGAAAGTTATGTATTAAATAAATATGAAAGTCATGTTAGAGGAAAAAATATATTTTCTTTTATTTTAAAAGATTTTAAAGATAAACAAAAACTTGCACAAATCTATAAAGAAGCTACTGCAAAAGGAATAAAATTAATAATAGATGTTGACCCAAAAAGATTTTAAAGAGGTGAAGAAGATGGAAAGATTATACTCTCCTTGGCGTTCCCAATATATAGATGGTCTTGAAAAATCAGAAGGATGTTTTTTATGTAAAGCATTTGAAGAAAAAGATGATGATAAAAATTTAGTTTTATATCGGGGAGAAAGGGCTTTTGTTATACTAAATCTTTATCCTTACAATGCAGGGCATCTTATGGTTTGCCCTAATCAGCATATTGGAGATTTTACAGCATTAGATAAAGAAACTTTATGTGAAATATCTCTTCTTACACAGGATATGGTAAAGCTTTTGAAAAAAGTTTTAAAACCTGATGGATTTAATATTGGTTATAATCTCGGTAGAGCTGCCGGTGCCGGACTGGAAACACATATACATAATCATATCGTCCCAAGATGGATTGGAGATACAAATTTTATGCCGGTTTTGGGAGAAACAAGGGTTATATCTTATGATTTAAAAGAAACTTATTTAAAATTAAAGGAAGGTTTAAAAGATGTTAAGTAAAATAAAACTTTTATTTTGGCTAATTATTTTGCTTCTTGTAGCCTATTTTGTGGCTATGAATAGTCAAATTCAGGTAGTTGTAAATCTAATACCCGGTTATCAAACTATGCCATTGCCACTTTCATTGGTAATTATTTTTAGTATTATTATAGGTGCTGTTCTTGTTTTAATTCTTGCAATTACAGATTGGATTAATTTTAAATTAGAATGGATGAAGATAAAAAAAGAGATGGAGAAATTAAGATTAGAAAATGAAAATCTAAAATCTCAATTAGATAAAATAAAATCCCAAACATAGAGGAAAAAATTGGAAATAGAAAAAAAGTTGCCATCTATCACAATAGAATGTGATTGTAATAAACCGGTAGAAGATGCCAATTCTGAATGTTTTCAATGTGGTATTAAGTATTGCATTTGTTATAGCAAACTCAATAAGAGTTAAAAATTGGTAATTAATCACCAAAATTAGAAGGTAGTATCTTGTCATACCTTAAATCTGCTTTGCTACCTTCTAACCAAGGTTTTCTTCCGTAAATCAATACCTCTTCTGCTTCTACATTTTCAAACCATACATTTGATAATCTTGATTTTCTCATATCACTATAACTAAATTTAGTTTTTATAAAAGATGAATTACTAAAATCAGAACCTCTTAAATTAGAATAAACCATCTCTACATTATCAAAATTAGAGCGTAAAAATTTGCTGTCTTCTAATCTTACATTTACCATATATGCATTTTTAAATGAGCTATCTGAAACATCTGAAACGAGGATACTTGCTCTAAAAAGATTTGCACCTTCAAAATTTGATTTTCTTAAATTTACTCTTTGAAATATAACTCTTTGTAAATTTGCATTTTTAAAATTTACATTTTGCATATTTGCATCAGCTATAAATAAACCTTCTAAATTTGCTCCTTCAAGATTTACATCTTCTAAATTGGCACCGGTTAAAGTAAAATTTCTTAAATCAAGACCGGATAAATCAAGACCGGATAAATCTTCAAAACTTAAATCAATATCTTTTCCTTCTTTTATCATTTTTTCAATCTCTTCTCTTGTAATTTTTCCCATTGTAAACCTCTCTTTTAAATTTTTAGTAAAATAAATATAACAAAAGGAGATAATTAAAATATGATAAAAGCTATAATTTTGGCAAGTGGCAAAGGCAGTAGATTTGGAGAAAAGAAACAATTTTTCAAGTTAAATGGAAAACCTCTGTTTGAATATTCTATAGAAGTTATTGATAATATAGAAAATATTGATTGTATATATTTAGTTTTACCACCGGAAGATTTAGGTATAAAATTACCTAAAACAAAAAAAGAAGTTATAAAAGTAGCCGGTGGAACAGAAAGACAGTTTTCTGTATATAACGCATTGCAAAAAATAAAAAATGCTGAGATTATAACAATCCATGATTCAGCAAGACCATTTGCAACAAAGGATTATTTCGTAGAAGGAATAAATAATATAAAATCCGGATATGATGGCTCTATTACAGCTTACAAATCAAGGGATACTTTAAAAGTTGTAAGAGAAAATATAGTCCGGAAAACATTAAACAGAGAAGAAATATATATAATCCAAACACCACAAACTTTTGATTTTGATAAATTATTATATGCCCATAAAAAAGCTATTGAAGATAATATATTAGCAACAGATGATAGCTATTTGATGGAAAGATTAGGTTTTAAAATAACAATCAACCAAGGCTCCCCTTTAAATATAAAAATTACTACAAAAGAAGATATAACCCTTGCCAACTGTATTTTAACTATAAAATCATTGATGATTTATCAAAATTAGAAAAAATCTCTGGTATAATAATTGAAATAACAGAAAGAGAGTTAGTTGATATGGTAGAAGGAAAAGAAAAGATAGAAAAATTAAGAATGGAAGGGGTAAAAATATCCATAGATGATTTCGGGACAGGTTATTCATCATTAAAATATCTAATAATTTTTAAAAAAGGAGGTATGAAGGATGATAGAAGTTCCGGACAATGAGTTTTTGGTGTCAAAAACGAATGAAAAAGGAATTATTACTTATGCAAACACAACATTTATAAAGGTATCAGGATATACGGAAGAGGAGCTGGTAGGTAAAAATCATAATATGGTAAGACATCCGGATATGCCAAGGACAATTTTTAAACTACTTTGGGATACTATCAAAGAAGGCAAAGAGTTTTGGGGATATGTAAAAAATAGAGCCAAAAATGGAGATTATTACTGGGTATTTGCCCATGTTACACCATCTTATGATGAAACCGGAAGAAGAATAATAGGATACCAATCCGATAGAAGAAAACCCAGAAGAGAAGCAGTAGAAAAAGCAGAAGCTCTTTATAGGAAAATATTAGAAGCAGAAAAAATAGGTGGAATGCAGGCAGGAGAAAGATTATTAAATCAGGTATTAAATGAAAGTGGAATGAGTTATGAGGAGTTCGTATGGACGCTGTAAAATCTAAATCTCAAGTTTTTGAGGAAATGGGGAAAATAGACCCTTTAACCTTTTTTCTCATTGTTTCTATTATAGTTCTTGTAGTATTAGCCGTTTTAATATGGTCTTATTATACCACTTCCGATGCCGGAAGATTTTTAAGAATATTATATAAAAATATATTTGGAGGAAGAAAGAGATGGAAAAAATAAGTTCATTACAAAAAGTTCAGTATCTAAATATCATATCCATAGCCCTTTTTAGCTTTGCTTTGGTAATAGAAATATATAAGCATGGATTTGATTTTATCAGGATTTTAAATTTTATTAATTTTATCACAGCATGGCTTATATTCGTAAATATCAGAAAAGCTCAAAACACATTGAAGATTGTATCCAATATTTTATCCGATGCAAAAGTAGGACATCTTGAAGGAAGAATAGTTTTACTAAAAGATGGCGGTGAAATGAAAGAAATGGCTAATAATCTGAATGATTTTCTTGACCAAGTTGAAGTATTTTTAAGGGAGATAAAAACACCTATAGAGTATGCAGCAGAAGGTAAATTTTATAGAAAAGTTGTGTCAGACGGATTTAAAGGAGAGTTTAAATTATTAGCAGATGCCCTAAATATTCCTCTTGAAAAGATGAAAGAAAATCAATTTTTCATAGAAAGGGTTAAACTGAATGCAAAATTAGGAGAACTTGGTGGTGGTATAACTGCAGGACTTACAATTATTCAGCAAGATTTATTGAAAACAATAGATAGGGCTAAATTGATAGTAGAAAAAAGTAAAGAAACAGCATCTGCCTCGCAGGAAGGAGTAAAAATACTTGAAGAAATTGTTAATAATCTTAATAATCTAACTGCATTGATAGAAGAATCTAATAAAGTAATAGAACATCTTGCAGAAAAAACTGAAAATGTAAATCTTGTTATAAATCTGATTAAAGATATAGCAGAACAAACAAACTTACTTGCATTAAATGCAGCAATAGAGGCAGCAAGAGCCGGTGAAATGGGAAGGGGGTTTGCAGTAGTTGCAGATGAAGTTAGAAAACTTGCAGAAAGAACCCAAAAAGCAACAGATGAAGTAACCCAAAGTCTAACCCAGTTGAAAGAAGAAAGCAAAAATACACTGGAAAAATCAGAAAGTATGACAGCCATAGCAAGAAATTCAGCCCAGTATGTATCAAACTTTAAAACAACAATATATAAATTTAATGAAAATGCCAACATTACATCAAAAATAGCAGACCTTGTTGAAAAAGTTATATTTGTAACAAAATCAAAACTTGACCATATCATATTCAAAAACAAAGCTTACGGCTCTGTATATCATTTACAACCTATGACTTTCTATAAACCACATACCGAATGTGCATTCGGAAAATGGTATTACTCAGACGGTAAAAAAGAGTTTGGAAATGATGAATACTTTATCAGAATAGAAACACCACATGAATTAGTCCATAAATATGTTTATGAAAATGCAAAATATCTTGAATCTCCAAACCCTGAAATTGAAGTTGTAAAACATAAAGAAGAAATAATTTATAACTTTGAAAAAATGGAAGAAGCAAGTGATGAACTCTTTAAATTGTTAGATAAAAATATAGAAGATACAGAAAAAGAGTATAATATTAAATAAAAACGGAGGATAAGTTATGGATAAAAAAGAAGTAATTAATCAACTTAAAGAGCAGGTTAACCAGATAAACCAGATGATAGAGAATATCTCAAAAATTTCTAAGCAATCAAATCTGCTTGCACTAAATGCTGCTATAGAGGCTGCAAGGGTAGGAGAAGCCGGTAAAGGATTTTCGGTTGTGGCAAGTGAATTTAGAAAATTAGCAGATAATATAAATAAAACAACAATAGAGATAAAGGCTTTAATGAGTAAACTTGAAGATGAGATTAAAAATTTAGATGAAGAGGGGTAAGCTATGGCAGAATATGGATTACCGGAGACTCTAAAAACAGGTAAAAATGAGCTTGAGATAATTGATTTTAGAATATTTGAGGATAGGGAAGATGGTTTATATGAATGGATACTGGGGGTTAATGTTGCAAAGGTAAAAGAAGTTCTCAGAACTCCACCTCTTACAAAAGTTCCTAATATGCCAAAAGAAGTAGAAGGAATGGCAGAAATAAGGGGAGAACTTATACCGGTAGTAAGTATAGCAAAATGGATAGGAATAAATGAACCACCGGAAAGAAAAAAATATCTACTTTTTATGGAATTTTTAAGGGAAAAAGTAGGTGTAATAATCCATGCTGCAAAGAGAATAAGAAGAATTTCTTGGAGTGATATAAAAAAAGCACCGGATGTATTAAATACAAGATTAAATGGCAGAATCACCGGTGTAGTAGATACGGAAGAAGGATTATTATTAATACTTGATTTTGAAGGAATACTTCATGATATGGGATTACTTAAAGTATTTGATGTAGAAAAAGTAAAAGAGATAGAAGTTCCTCATAAATTAAATATTTTAGTAGCAGAAGATTCACCGGTTGCCAGAAAGATAATAAAAGATATTCTTGAATCTGCCGGACACCATGTAATTATCACAGAAGATGGAAAACAGGCATGGGATAAGTTAAATGAATTACTGCAAAAAGCCCAGCAAGAAGGTAAATCAATAAGGGATTATATAGATTTAGTTCTTACCGATATTGAAATGCCATCTATGGATGGGCTTACACTTACAAATCTGATAAAACATACACCGGGATTTTTAGATTTACCGGTTATTGTCAATACTACATTATCAGATGAAGCAAATAAACAAAAAGCATTTACGGTAGGAGCAGATGATTTTATAGTGAAATTTGATGCAAAATCTATACTTGAAATGATTAATAAACATGCTAAAAAGTAAGGGGGCATAGCAATGATACCGGAAGATATGAGAGAGATTTTTGAAGAATTTTTGATAGAAGCAAAAGAACATTTAGAGAATTTGGAAAATACATTATTACAGCTTGAAAAAGACCCTGAAAATCAGGAACTTATAAATTCTGCATTTAGAAGTATGCATACATTAAAAGGTGGTGCAGGGTTCTTGGGTCTAACAGCAATAGTAGAAGTAGCCCATAAAGCAGAAGATTTACTTGGCAAGATAAAAGAAGGAAAAATAAGATTTACATCAGATATAGGAGATATTCTTTTAAAAGCAGTAGATAGTCTGAAAAATGCCCTTTACGGATATGAAACGGAAGGATTTGCAAATGTGGATGAAGAAATAATAAAAGAACTTGAATCGGTTCTCGGAGGAAAAAAAGAAGAAACAAATAAAGAAAATAAAGAGATAACCCTTGAATCCTTGCTTGATAAATACGGATTATCTCATCTAAAAGGAAAACCGATAGAAGAAATCCTTGAAGAGCTTGTGTTATTACCACCTCATAAAAGACCTCAGGAGATAATAGATTTTATAGATAGATTACTAAATCCTGAAGAAACTACTCCACCACCTCAAATTATTCAGAAGATAGAAGAAGAAGCAGCACAAAAGATGCTTGAGATGGTGGAAGAAGAGATTGCGGGAAAAGACCTGTCTGAAAACGGAAATAATAAAGAAGAAAAGCCGGTAGAAACCACCCAAAAACAAGCAGTAGAAACTACTCAAAAGCAGGCAGAAAAACCGGCAACAAAAAAGGTAGTAGAAGAAGAGGAAAAGGTTCTAAGAATAGATATAAAGAAAATAGAAGATTTGATGAATTTGGTAGGAGAACTTGTCCTTGATAGAAATAGATTGCTAAGAGCAGTAAATGAGTTGGTTGCAAAATATCAGGATAAAGTGGTAGAAGATATAGAGGCTGCTACATCTTCCATAGATAGGGTTGTGGGAGATTTACAACTTGCAGTAATGAAAACAAGAATGCAACCGGTAAAAAGATTATTCCAAAAATTCAGCAGGGTAGTAAGGGATTTATCCAAAATAGTAGGTAAGGAAGTAGAGCTTATAATACAGGGTGAAGATACAGAAATGGATAAATCTATACTTGAAAAACTTGAAGAGCCTTTAGTGCATATTATCAGAAATAGTTTAGACCACGGAATAGAGCCACCGGAAGAAAGAAAGAGACTTGGAAAACCACCGGTAGGTAAAATTATTTTAAGGGCATACTATCAAGGAGATAGGGTATATATAGAGATAGAAGATGATGGAAGAGGTATAGACCCTGACAAAGTAGCCAGAAAAGCAATAGAAAAAGGATTGATAACAAAAGACCAGCTTGAAAAAATGACCGAAAAAGAAATAGTATCCCTCATATTTACTCCCGGATTTTCTACTGCAGAGCAGGTATCCCAGATATCCGGTCGTGGAGTAGGAATGGATGTTGTTATGACAACTGTTCTCAATTTTAGAGGAACGATAGATATATGGTCAGAAAAAGGAAGGGGAACAAAAATAAGTATAGCATTCCCTCTAACCGTAGGAATAATAAGGTCATTAATTGTATCTATTAGTGGTAAAAAATTTGCAATTCCTATATTCCTTGTAAATGAGATAGTATCTGCAGATAATGCAGAGATAAAACATCTATCAGGCAGAAATGTGCTTTTACTAAGGGAAAAAACATTACCTTTACTTGACCTTTCGGAAATCCTTAAACTTCAAAAAAGTAAAGTAGGTTATGTTATTGTTTGTATCCTCGGAAATCAAAGAATTGCATTTACGGTAGAAGATTTATTCGGAGATGAAGAAATAGTTATAAAACCACTTGGTAAAATATTCGGAGATATTAAAGGAATATCCGGAGCAACAATAACGGGAGATGGAAAAGTAGTTTTAATTCTTGATATTGTAGAACTTATCAAAAGCAGAAATATTATTAAGATTTAGAGGTAAGGAAGATGGCAGAAATACAACTTAAATCTATGGCAGAAGATATATTAAAAGAAAAAAAAGGAAAAATACTTGAATTTTTAGTAGTAAAACTGGAAGATGAGATAATAGGAATATCTTTAAAAGAAGTTTTGGAAATATCAAAACTACTTGAAATATTTGAAGTGCCTTTATCAGAAAGTTATATAAAAGGAGTAATAAATCTAAGAGGAGAGATAATACCGGTAGTTTCATTAAAAGAAAAGATAGGACTTGAAGAAAAAACGGCATCAAACCGGCTTGTGATAGTAGAAACAAAACTGGGGAAAATAGCATTATTGGTAGATGCAGTTTTAGGTGTCACAAAGATAGAAGAAGATGCTTTAGAACAAAATCCTATGACAAGCATATATAGTGATTATATATCAAATGTAGCCTTATCTAATTTCGGATTTATGAGTATATTAGATTTAAGTAAAGTGTTTAAAGAATAAACAGGAGGAGAAAAAATGGAAGATATTAAAAAAGAGTTAGATGAGCTTGTAAAAAAGATAAAAGAGTTAGAAGGGAAGATAGAAGAAAACACCAAACCTATTGAAGAGGCATCTTCTTTTTTACCTTCCGCTGCAGATAGTCTCAGAGACGTAATGAAATTTACAGAGCAAAAGACAAAAGAGATAATAGATATATTAGATTTAGTAGAAGAAAATAATAAAGTAATAAACCAGACCGTAAAAGAGCTTTTATCATTAAATCCGATAGAACCAATAAAATCTAAACTGGAATTAATAAAAGAAAAAAATGAAGATAATATGAACCAAATTCTTTTAGTTTATACTACTTTATCTTTTCAAGATTTGTCTGCCCAGCAGATAAAGAATGTTATAGAAGCTCTTGAAGATATTAAAAAGATACTTATAAAAATTATAATATCTTCAATAGAAGCAGGTTCGTTGCATGTAGAAAACAAAGATAAAGTAATAGGTAAAGCCACTGAAATGCTAACCGGTGATAGAATATTTCAGGAAGATGTTGATAATATATTAAAAGAACTTGGATTATAAAAAAATTAAATTAGGAGGTTTAATATAAATGGGATTTCCAACAGATATTAAAATTTTAACGGTAGATGATATGGCAACTATGAGAAGAATAATCAAGAGCATTCTTAATCAACTTGGCTATAATAATGTAGATGAAGCAGAAAACGGAAAAGATGCACTTTCCAAATTAAAACAAAACAAATATGACCTTGTTTTACTTGATTGGAATATGCCTGAGATGGATGGTATAACTCTACTTAAAGAGATAAGAAACGACCCACAGCTAAAAGATATTCCGGTAATAATGGTAACGGCAGAAGCAAAAAAAGAAAATGTTTTACTTGCTATCCAGAGTGGAGCCAACAACTATATAGTAAAACCATTTACTGCAGAAACATTAAAAGAAAAACTTGATAAAGTATATGAAAGTTTAAATAAATAACAAGGAGGAATGAAAAATGTTTTGGAAAAAAAGCAATGAAAACAGCAATCCGGTATTTAATGAAGAGGTTGAAAATCTAAAAAGGGAAGTAGAAAGATTAAGAGAGATTGAAAAAGAGTATCGGGAGATAAAAAGACAAAACCATATAGCTTGGCAGATAATAGAAAATCTGCAAGAAGAAGGTGTATTTTGTGCAGATACCGAATTTAAACCCGGAAGAGAAGGAAATAAACTCATTTATGTAAACAGAAGAGGAAAAGAGATAATAGACTCATTGAGGGAAGATATAAGAAGGCTTTATGGCTATGATATATCCGGTAATAATATAGTTGGACAATCAATCCATATTTTCCATAAAAATCCGGATAGAGTAAAAGAAATGCTTAGAGAAACAAAACCGGGAGAGATTAAAAGAAATGCAGACATACCGGTAGGAAATAAAGTTATACAATCAGACAGGTCAGCAATTACAGATTTAGATGGTTCTGTATATTGTTATCTTACAACATGGAAAGATGCTACATGGGACAGATTTATAGAAAAATATATATATACCTTGAGTGAGAAATTAAATTCTAAGGGAAGCATTTATACCTCTTAACAAAGAAAAACCTAAAGCAAAACCATATAAATATGTCAAAAGTG